>JBEBCV010000436.1:0-5416 GCA_041157505.1 Chloroflexota bacterium
CTAAAAATGCCGTCTCAGAATAGCCAACTTCTTTGGCAATCGACATCATCTCTTCAGCAGAAGGCATGGCATCATAAAAAGCCACACCCGCCGGGTTACCGCCTTGTCCGTTCTTTGAAAAAGCTGCGAGTCTTAATATTGTCATGGTTTCTCCTATTTATAAATCTAAAACTTGTTTCCAATTTTGCCAGGTCAATCTTTTTTTATTGACATCTCTATTATACGGACGGTCATACAAAACATGGTCCCACATCGGCACAGACTCTGCACCGGTGATGATCGGCTTATCATCTATCAAGATATCGCCTTTGACCAATGTTTTGTCTCTGGTAAGGACAATACGGTTTACCCATTCCAAGCCGAAGTGCTGTTCCACCCATTCGTATTTCTCCAACACACAGTTATTGTAGATGTAGAGCGGGCTGGTGCAAAAGAAAACCTCCAGCCCCATGTGTTGCATTGTTTTAACGGCTTCAACTCCGCCCTCTACAGGCATCATCTCGCGAAAGAATCCGGGCTGCAGATATATTTCCAACACCAAAGGCTGTAAATCCTGTGGATAAGACTCCTTCACATAAAATGTTCTACGCTCTTCAAGGGGCACAAACATTTTCTCAGGGTGCCGCACCCGCCAACGCTTCAGAAATTCGCCATCAAAGTCTGCCAGTACATCATCCATATCAATAAGTATTCGCATATAATCATTGTAAACGAAACACGAATGTGCTTCCTCCACCAACTTAATGCGAGAAAACAGGTAGGGAATATATGTATTTACTAAGGGGAAAAAATGTATTAAAACCTTAATACAGAATATGTACCGTATTAAGTTATAAGGCATTTGATGGATCGAAAATGGAATTGATCTAAGTTTCGGTCTATGCAGTGCAAGGTGATTATGAAAACCAAAACTGAACTCCTGGCTGAATTGGAACAAGCACAAAAACGGATCGCCGAGTTGGAAAAAACTCTGGTTGGGAAAAAACGCGATTCCAAAACCACCCGGGTGCAACCCAAAGTATCAGATACCAGTTCTGGGCAGGATGATTCTTTTCATCAGATGCTGCTAAAACTAAGAGATGTGTTTTGGGTTGTATCCCTAGATGGAGCAACAGTTCTAGAGGTTACCCCTGCATTTAAGGAATTGTATGGGTGCACGACCGATGAATTCAGAGCCAATCCTAATCTCTGGTTGGAAATGGTTCATCCTGACGATCGGGCAGTTGCCGAAGCCAGTATGGATGAGTTGACTAAAACCGGGCACTCCGAGACGGAATACCGCATTCAACACACCGATGGTTCAGTGTGTTGGATCTTGGATCGCAAATCATTTATTTATGATAAGCAGGGAAACCCTGTGCAAATTGGGGGAATCGCCAGTGATATCACTTCACGTAAAAAGGCAGAGCAGGAACTGCTCGAGAGCGAATCGCGTTTTGCAAAAGCCTTTATGTCCAGCCCATTTGGAACTGTATTGCTCGATCTGCCCGGACAAAAAATTCGTGACATTAACCCGGCTGGGCTCGAAATTTGGGGATTCACCCGTGAGGAAGTGATCGGAAAAACTACACTTGACCTGAATATCGTAGTTAACCCGCAGCAACGTGAAGAAATATGGGCGGAAGCTGCCAAATCTGGAAAGTTAAGCAATTTGGAAACGCGTATGCGACGTAAAGATGGGCAATTTCGTGATCTGATTCTTTCAGCTGAGACCATCGAGATCAATGGACTTACCTATCTGTTGATATTGTTCGTCGACAATACCCAGCGTAAACAAGCTGAGCAAATGATCCTTGCAAGCGAAACATTGTTGCGGCAGGTACTCGAAAGTACTCAGGATTCGGTCTTTGCCATTAATCGGAACTATCAGTTACTTATCAATAACCAGCAGCATCAACAAGTACTGGTCGAAACCGGAGGGAATCCGTTATGTGTGGGTGAAAGCGTCCTGCCACTTGATTACCCCGCAGAAATGTTGGACCTTTGGCGAGGATTGTACGACCGTGCATTTGATGGCGAGGATTTCAAATGGGAAACCGAGTGGACCTACACAGATGGACAGCAGCACGTCATCGAGGTCACTTTTTCCCCGCTACTTGATACTACCGGCAACATTACCGGTGCTTTGGTGGTCATTCATGACATCACCGAACGCAAGCAGGCTGCGGATGCCCTGCAACAGGAACGTACTTTGCTGCATACCCTGATCGACAGCCAGCCCGATTGTGTCTTTTTGAAAGATACACAGAGCCGCTTCTTGATCGCCAATCAGGCTACTGCCGAACTGATGGGGGTAACTTCGCCAGATGCATTACTCGGCAAAACCGATTTCGATTTTTATCCGATGGAAGAGGCACAGCGTTACTTTGATTCTGAACAACGTATCATACAATCTGGTGAAAGTCAGGTTGGACTAGAATACTGGCAATATGATAGTGATCGCAATATTTGTTGGGTGGTTGGAACCAAATTGGCTTTGCGCGATGCTCAAGAACAGGTAATCGGGCTGATCGGCATCCAACGTGATATCACCGATTTAAGACAATCCCAAGAAAAATTCCGCACGGTGGCAGATACAATTGGCGAAGTATTCTGGATTTATGATAACCAACAAGGGAAAATTGAATACATCAGCCCAGGCTACCAAACGATCTGGGGACGCACACCGAATAGTTTATACGAAGACAACAAACAGTATATTGAAGCGATCCTGCCAGAGGACAGATCACTTATGTTCGCCGCGTTGGAGAGGCAGGCGGGTGGAGAGAAAACCGAAATGGAATACCGCATCTTGCATACAGATGGCAGTATCCGTTGGATTCTCGATCGTTCCACGCCCGTTTTCAACGATACAGGCGTCGTCATCCGCACAACCGGCATCGCAACAGATATCACCAAGCGTAAACAGGCTGAAGTCCAGCTAAATCAACGCGTGGAAGACCTTGCACTCATAAATAAACTGAACGATGCTGTTAACCATGGCGAGAGCCTTATTCAGATCACGGAGTTGCTTGCACAGGATGCCAAAACCCTCTTTGGAAGCCAGAGCGCCAGCCTCTACCTTTTAGACTCAGAAAAAAAACGTCTGCTCCTGCAGCATTACACCATGCCTCGTGAAAGGGTTGCGAAACTTGAACTATTGATCGGCAGGACTGTCCCTCAAATTGACCTGCCGGTTGGCGGTGATGATCATTTTAGCAGGTCATTGGAATCGGATGACGGATTTCTCATTACCGGCTTCGCTGAAATCTGCGCATGGTTGGCAGATTTCAGCAACACCAGTTTTCTCCCCGTCAAGGTCCGACCGATAATTCGAAAGATCATTCCAGCTGCGGTCAAACTGTTGAATATCAATTCGATAGTCACCATTCCTTTGAAGGCTGGAGACGAACTGATGGGTGTGATCGAATTCGTTGCCGAAGGTGAATTTGCAGAAGGCGTCCTCGAAAGGTTACGGAACGTCCGTCACCAACTGGCTGAAGTCGTTCTTCGCAAGCGCACCGAACAAGAGCTGACCGAAAGCAACGAGAAATACCGCAAACTATCTGAGGAATTGGAAGAGCGCGTCAAACAACGTACAATCGAGGTACAAGACCTGTACGAAAACGCTCCAATCGGCTATCACTCGCTGAATGCCCAGGGCAATATCATTACGATCAATCAGACGGAGTTGAACTGGCTTGGATACACCCACACTGAATTGGTCGGAAAACCGTTTGCCCATTTATTTACACCGGATAGCCTGTCTACCTTCCAAGCCAATTTTCCTGTTTTCAAACAGCGTGGCTGGGTACGTGACCTGGAATTTGATTTGATTCGCAAAGACGGCTCCACCTTCCCGGTGTTGGTCAATGCAACAGCCATCAAGGATGAGTCTGGTAATTTTGTGATGAGCCGCACAACGGTATTCGATAACTCCGAACGCAAAGAAACTGAAAAGAAATTGCGCGAGAGTTACACCCAGTTGGATATTGCCAACCGCGAACTGAAACGCGCTTCACGGGCAAAAGATGAATTTCTTGCCAATATGAGCCACGAACTGCGCACACCGTTGAATGCCATCATTGGTCTCTCCGAGAGCATGTTGGAGATTTCTGCCAATGACTTTACCCCAAAACAACAAAAATACCTCAGCACCATACGGGAAAGCGGACAACACCTCCTGAATCTGATCAACGACATTCTTGATCTTGCAAAGGTCGGAGCAGGAAAGCTTACACTTGAGCCGAATACCATAGATCTGGATTCAATCTGTCAGTCCAGTCTGCGCATGGTCAAACAACTTGCCACTAAGAAAAATATTGATGTGCAATTCGACATGGATGAAGACATCGACACCATTTATACCGACCCACGCCGCTTGAAACAAATGATCGTCAATCTGTTGACCAATGCCGTGAAATTCACACCGCCCGCCGGAAAGATCGGGCTGGAAGTACGTGGCGATCGCGTGAATCATCTGATCCGTTTCACGGTCTGGGATACGGGCATCGGAATTTCGAAGGAAGATCAGGCGCATTTGTTCCAACCCTTCGAACAAGTCAATTCTTCGACCGTGCGTGAAGTGGGCGGAACGGGCTTGGGGCTGGCGCTCGTCGCGGAGATGGCGCACTTGCATGGCGGCACCGTCAGCCTTGAAAGCGAACCCGGCAAAGGCAGTCGTTTTTCCTTTACCATCAACTGGTTCGATCAAGCCACATCTGGCGCGTCTTCCCCGAAAACAGGCTCCGCTGGCAAGTTGACTTCCCCTGCAATAACAATTAATTCCGGTAAAAAACACACCATCCTGCTCATTGAAGACACCGAGACTATCGTGATGTTCGTTCGTGATTATCTGGAAGCCAAAGGGTATCTTGTTGAGGTAGCGCAAAACGGACAGGATGGCATCGAAATGGCGCACCAGATCAAACCAGATTTGATCCTGATGGATGTTCAAATGCCTGTGATGGATGGTCTTGAAGCCACGCGTCGTCTCCGCACCCAGATCGAATTCCAGAACACTCCGATCATTGCCGTGACAGCCTATGCCATGAATGATGACCGTGACCGCTGTCTGAACGCTGGCGCCACTGACTATTTGAGCAAACCATACGAGATAAAGTTTCTAGGACAAAAAATTGAGAATTTACTGAAAGAGAAAAACCAGACAGCATCCGACAAACCTCACCCGCCCTCAAAACACTCAAAATGAAAAAATAATCGAACTTACAAAAAAGCCGCTTCTATGAGGAAGCGGCTTTTCTTTTTATTATCGTCCAGATACTACTCTTTACATCACATCAATCCAACTTACCCGTCATCATCGCCATCTTCACTTCGCCGATGGCACGAGTCACCTTGATCTCACGCGGGCAGGCTTCGGTGCAGTTGTACGCGGTGTGACAGCGGGCAATGCCGTCCGTCTCTGCAAGGATGT
>JBEBCV010000437.1:0-9175 GCA_041157505.1 Chloroflexota bacterium
GCACCTGTTATCAGCACTTGCTTCACGGTCATCTTCATCTCCTGATATGCTAGAATGTTGTGTAAATATTTTACGACACAATGAAACGAATCGTTGTCACAAAACCCCAATGACTTTCAAACGCTTTTTATTTTCAAGTTTCCTCGCGTTGCTGCTTACATCCTGCTCTGCCATGGATGCCTTCCTCGCCACCAACACTCCCATACCCGCGACAGAAACCCCGCTTCCAACTTCGACCATTGTCTGGTTCCCGCCATCTGCCACGCCTACGCCTCAATTTTTATCCACCAAAGCCCCCACCCCAGAGATGCGCCCGGGTCTCAGTGACGAGATCCTCAGCGATGATTTCTCAAGCCCACTCAATTGGGATGTGGTCACATCTAATGAAGCCAGCGCCGTAATGCAAGATAACCGCCTCAGCCTTGCTGTACAAAGCCAGGTCTACATGACCAGCCAGCGCCGAGACACTCTGCTCACCGATTATTATGCCGAAATCACTGCCAAGCCCAGCTTGTGCAAAGGGGAAGACAGTTATGGAGTGCTCATCCGCGCTAATGGCGGTTCCTACTATCGCTTTGCACTCGCCTGTGATGGGACCGTCCGCGCAGAAAGAGTCAACAACAGTGTGCGGCTTGTGTTACAAAAACCCATCCCAAGCGGAGATGTCCCCCCCGGTGCGCCAGGTAATGTTCGTATTGGAGTGTGGGTCGTCGGCAGCGAAATGCGCCTCTTCTTAAACGGACGGTTCCAATTCAGCATCAGTGACCCAAGCTTCCCCATTGGCACCATCGGGGTCTTCGTTCGTTCGGCAGGAGAGACCGCAGCCATCGTTTCATTCTCCGATCTTGTCATTCAAGAGGTGAATTACATTCCGCCTCCACCTGCAACCCCAACACCATAGTATTTATAGTTTATGAACGAACCCATCGATTAATGCAGGGGTAAGCTTTTTTACACAAAGATCGACCAAATGGCACAAAACAGTTTACTAATTTTCGAAAACTACCGTTATGAGAAGATGACGGTAGTCTAAAAAACTTGCCCAATCCAAGATTTTGATTTAATATTGTGGCATCTAAGCGGGAAACATAGAAGACGCCGTGACACCCTCAAAAACGTAACAAGCACTGCTTTTACCGACAATCGATTAAGATTCTTATTTAATAAGTGGGGAAACAGAGAAGACGCCGTGAATCACGTAGACAACTCGTTAGTGGCTGTCCTGATCCTGCTTGCATTCTGCCTCCTGCCATGCTAACTCACGCCGACTTCCTCCACCTACCTTACACTCCCGACCTGACCGAGGCGGGAGTTGCGTATGCATTGAGGTCGTTGGCGTATTCCTACGAACGTGATGGCAGGTCACCTTATGGGCGTTTGCGTCGTTTGGTGGCAAACGTTGCTGTCGAGTTGGCGTTTCGTCGATTTCTAACACAAGAGAACATCCCCTTCGACGTAAAAGCCTCCACCCCATTTACAGACCGCGAACGGTTCGACGTTGTGTTGAACGGTCGCCGTTGCGATATCAAGTCCTATCTCATTTCGCATCGCGAGCAGATCAAAAAGATCCGCCAGAACCCCGCTGTGCTTCTGGATGCCCCTGCCCTCGTCCCTTCTGATGCTCATGCTGGTGACGGTCATTCCTACAATGACATCTATCTCTTCGCCTTCATGAACGGATTAGTCGCCGCCTCTAATTCAGATCTGCAAAAAGCCATCCAGAAAAATCAACCGCATTATCTGGTATACGTCCCACCCATGACGTGGCGCAAACCGAATCATTGGAAGCCGTTCGGCACGCTGACCTTGAAATCAGAATCAGCGGAAGAACTGCTCATCGAAGTCACCGGGCAGGACGAGGCGCGGGAAATGAAGCGGGCGGTCATCAGCCTTGCACCGGGCACCAATGTCAGACTGAACGAAACCTTCTATTCGGTCACATCTCTGCATATTCGTCGCGTACCTGAAGCACGAGTCCATCTCCATTGCGAGGGCTTGAACGAATCACTTGGTATTGCCCCGCTCGATTGGTCGAATATCTGGGTTTATGGCATGGATATTTTGATGACAGGCTATGCCACTTACGAAGAGATGAGTCAGCGCTCCATACTGTTACCGCCAAATTCGCGTACTTTCCAATACGAACGTACGCATGTAAAAAATCTTGCCTTGCCAGTGTCCAAACTAAAGCCGATGAAAAAATTGTTAGAGGCAGTCTTATAGATCAACCTTCGAATGCAATGGTTGTATCTGCAGCGTAAATACGTTTTTTCATTTGTGCTGAAGCAAAATAAGGTAAGATTATTGTAGTTATGGAATCTACCAACGAACCTATTAATGAGCCAATAAACCCGGAGCCTGTTGTTCAGGAACCGCATTTCAAAGAACCCATCATCCGGCGCAGACCAAAATCTCGAGGGGTCAATCCGTTCTTTTCCACATTGGGCATTGCAATCCTTATCGCCACTCTCTTCACAGCATGGACCCCCAATAGTTTATTTACCAGCAACTTAAGCGAACAACTCCGCACATTGCTCACACCGCAATCTGCCGTTCAAAATGGAGTATCCACACCCTTACCGCAGATCCGCATTGGCATTGTAGCTGGACACATGGGCAACGACTCTGGCGCAGTTTGTTACGACGAAGATGGAACCCCCTCGCTCACCGAAGCGGATGTTAATCTTTCCATTGCCACACTTGTACAACGCAGTCTTACCGAACGCGGATATCAAGTAGACCTGCTCAATGAGTTCGATACGCGCTTGAACGGGTATCGTGCCGCGGCATTGGTTTCGATCCACAACGACTCGTGCGATTACATCAACGATGAAGCGACCGGTTTCAAAGTGGCGGCATCGCTTGAAACACGCGATGTAAATCGTGCACAGCGCCTAACGGCTTGTCTCACTGACCGCTATCAAAACATGACCGGGCTTTTCTTCCATGCCAACAGCATCACGCCTGACATGACCCAATATCATGCTTTCTCCGAAATCGACCCGAACACCATCACTGCCATCATCGAAACAGGCTTCCTGTATCTCGACCGCGATATCCTCACCAAACAAACTGATGTGGTGGCAGAAGGGGTAACGCAGGGTATTCTGTGCTTCATCAATAATGAGAGTGTCCTGCCAAGTCCGGTGGATTTTCCGACCGTCCAACCATGACCTCACGAATCGCAGGCACGATCCTTGGGCTGCTTATATTTCTCATCGGTGCGGCAGCATGGATAGTGACCACCTCTTCGAAAGCTCTGACCCCAACCATCATCAGTACGCCAACGTACGCCAAACCTTTCGCGGTTGCAGAAATTGCCAAACCGACATACACGCCTCTCCCCCCGCCGACAGTGGCCCCCACCCAGGAACCGACAGCAACACTGCAAGCGATCGCTGAAGCGGTGATCGTCGACTCTCCCGAACGTGCCAATGCCGCCGAAATACAGGCACCTGTCAACTACAGCGGCGGCAAAAAGATCCTTGTGGATATTTCCGAACAGCACATGTATGTCTATGATGGGGAACAATTGGTGTACAGTTTCGTCTCTTCCACAGGCATGAACAACGCAACCCGGACTGGAACCTTTAGCGTGCTCGATAAAATTCCCAATGCCTACGGCGCCACCTGGAATATCTGGATGCCCAACTGGCTTGGCATTTATTGGGCAGGCAGTTTGGAAAATGGCATCCATGCCTTGCCCATCCTCCCGAATGGAGCCACGCTTTGGGCTGGCATTCTTGGCACTCCGATTTCATATGGTTGTGTCGTTCTGGATACCTATGATGCTCAAGTGCTATATGATTGGGCTGAGGTGGGCGTCCCAGTGGAAATTCAGTGGTGAAATTGGATTCTTTTTGTTTATAATCTTGTATAGATCGTTTTTTAGTTAATTATTGTTTTCATTCGTTGAAGCCATAAAAGGTGCCCCATGAACAACCGCCACACAAATTCGCACAACTCCGCTCACTTGGGTGAAAACAGCCCGAGAAACAGCAACCCAGCCAAGGGTCCCGCAAAGAAGCGGAATTTTATCCTCCCGGTGATTTTGATCATCACTGGTTGTGTTGTGTTTGTTTTTGCGGCTTGGTCGGCTGTCACATCCCCTGTGATGGCATCCATCTTAAATGGCGGATCAAATTCACAGCAGCTCCAACAAGTGACGCCGGGACAGTCGTTTGCGCAGGTATATATTGCCAAACCAACCTATACCCCCATGGCAATGGAACAGGTTGCCCAACAGCAAATTCAACCAACTGCCACCTTTACACAAATACCTCAACCTGAAGTTGTTGTGGTTCCACCCACCGATGTTCCACCTTCTGAAATCGCGGCAGCAGAAGTGGTTGTGCTGCCCTCTGCCACAACAGAAATCGTTGCAGCAGTGTCTACGGGTGAAGTTGTGGCACAAGCGCAGATCATCCCTGATACTCCCACTTCAGAATATGTAGCACCGCCCACTGAAGTAGTAAATGTACCTGCGCCAGTTAGTTCACCCGGAAGTGGTGTCCACTGGTTCGATGTGGACCTTTCTGATCAACGCATGTATGCCTATGAAGGCGATACTTTGGTGCGGACCTTCATCGTCTCTACAGGCACATGGCAGACCCCAACCCTGACGGGCAGATTCAAAATCTGGATCAAGTTGCGCTCTGCACCCATGTCGGGACCCGGTTATTATCTTCCAAACGTACCTCACATCATGTATTACGATGGCGATTACGGCATCCATGGCGCATACTGGCACAACAACTTTGGCGTACCCATGAGCCACGGATGTGTAAACTTAAGCCTCCCAGATGCTGAATGGGCATATAACTTCGCTTCAGTTGGCACGGTGGTGAACATACATGACTAACCTTTAATCTAGTAAGAAATATCTACGTGTGTGCAGGACGTATTGCTTAAAGATTGAATGTAGATGAATACTTTATCAAGAAGAGACTTTCTGAAATTGAGCGGCTTGGGTTTCGCCAGTTTAATGGCGCCCCCGCTCAATTTTGATTCAAGTGACCCATTCGACCTTCAACAAGGGCGTGTCACAATCCGTACTGTGTATCTGCACGAAAAGCCAACTACGCAGGCAGCAAAGGTCAAACTGCTTCAACGCGATGCGATCTTCAGCATCACCAACACTGCCATCACTGAAGACATTGACTCTCACAACCGCATTTGGTATCAAGTTGGCAATGAAGGCTATGTTCCTTCGGGAAATATCCAACCGGTTCGCACCATGCTAAGCCAGCCCTATACAGGAAATATTCCCTTGGAAGGTTTGCTTGCCGAAGTCTGCGTACCCTTTAGCGACGCCTTTGTAGAACCCAGCGTTGAATCAAAGGTCGGCTACCGTGTTTATTATGAAACGACCCATTGGGTCAAAGCCATGGTGGCAGGCAAAACAGACGGGCAGCCCTGGTATCAGATCCGCGACGATAAGTGGGATGAGTCGTACTACGTCCGCGCGGAGCATTTGCGCATTCTGACGCCCGAAGAACTAATGCCCATACACCCTGATGTACCCAGCGAAGAAAAAAAGATCGTGGTGAAGCTAGATCAACAGATCGTCATCGCCACCGAAAATAACATTCCCGTTTTCAGTGTGCCCGTCTCCACCGGGGCAAAACTCCGCAGTGGAACATACACCACACCTTCTGGAAACTTCATCACCTACTACAAACGTCCATCCCGCCACATGGCGGCTGGCGACATCGCCGCCAGCGGATTTGATCTGCCTGGGGTGCCCTGGGTGCAATACATTACCAAAAGCGGCATCTCCTTCCACGGCACCTTCTGGCACAATGACTACGGACGTCCGCGCTCGCATGGCTGCATCAACATGACCTGCTCTGCCGCAAAATGGCTCTATCTTTGGTCCTCGCCCACTGTTCCAACGAACAAGGAATTCTCCTACGGACATGTCGGCACCACAGTAGAGATCTTGTAGTACCAGAGAAACCTTTTCTTATCCCACTCTCAACCTTATTATTTACAATCACACTATGACTATTTCCCAACTTTCCCGCCGGGACTTTCTCAAACTTTCCGCCTCTGGCGCACTCGGGCTTGCTCTCTCCGAATTGGGTGTGGACCGTGCTCTAGCCGCTCCCCCCACCTCGAAAGGACTCGCCATCTTTAGCGGCGTTCCCATCTACGATGCTCCATTTGCCACTGCCAATAAAATCGAATTGATCGGCAAAGACCAGGTCATTGACTTGAAGTCTGAGGTCCAAGGTGATTACTTCGGGAATCAATTCAACACCACCTGGTACGAAGTGGATGGTGGCTTTGTGTATTCCGCACCTATTTTGCCTGTAGAAGAGAATTATCAAAAGCCAGTCTACTCCGTCCCTGCAGAAGGGCAATTGGCAGAAGTCTCAGCGCCCTACACGCTGACCTATCGTTCGCCATTCTTCTATGCCAAGAACTCCCATCGTCTTTATTATCAGTCTACGCATTGGGTGAAGAAGGTTATTGTCAACCGCGAAGAAAAAGGGGTATGGTATGAAATCTATAACAAGGTTCTGAAAGAAACTTCTTACATCCCTTCTTACAACATGCGCCTCATTCCAAACGATGAGTTAACGCAGCTTTCCCCTGAAGTTCCCGCTGAAGAAAAATTACTGCACGTGGATATTGCCACCCAAATGGTCACCGCTTTTGAAGGCGAAAAGATCGTGCTTTCGGTACGTTGCGCCAGTGGTCAACACGGAACCGATACACCCAAAGGTCAATGGACCACCTATCACAAAGGTGCTTCAATTCATATGACAAATCAGGGCGACGCAGTTGCAAATATCTATAACCTGCCCGGGGTACCCTGGTGTTCCTTCTTCACAGGTTCTGGTCATGCTTTTCATGGAACCTATTGGCACAACGATTATGGTCGCCTCCGCAGCAATGGTTGTGTCAATCTGCCTTCCAGCGTTGCAAAATGGGTCTATCGTTGGACGAACCCTGTTGTGCCATACAACGTAGACTATGTGAACCTGCCGGGTCAGGGTACAAAAGTGGTCGTTGAATAGTTCGTCACGAACATAAAATCGTTCGATGTATAAAGAAAATAAAAGAGGATACGAGAGATGAATCAGATTTTCCAATCCAGCCAGTATTTGCTCAAACGCCAGGTCTTTGCGTTGACCGGCAAGTTCCGTGTGTTTGACACCAGTGGCAGATTGCTCCTGTTCAGCGAACAGAAGATGTTCCGCCTGCGCGAAGATATCCGCGTCTATGCCGATGAAGCCAAGACTCAAGAAGTGCTTGCCATCACAGCCCGCCAGATCATTGATTTCTCTGCAGCGTTCGATGTGATAGACAGCGCCACCGGGCAGAAGGTCGGTGCTCTGCGCCGCAAGGGTCTCGCGTCCATGCTGCGCGATGAGTGGGAAATTCTCGATGTCAACGATAATGTACGCGGCAAATTATTTGAAGACAGCATGGGACTTGCCCTCTTGCGCCGTTTTCTTTCCAACCTCATCCCGCAAAATTACGATCTGCTCTTTGGCGAAACCCGCGTGGCAGATTACAAACAGAACTTCAATCCCTTCACTTATGAGTTAAACATGGACTTCAGCATGGATACCGCCGGTCAGCTTGATCGCCGCCTTGGCATTGCTGCCGGCATCCTGCTTGCCGCTATTGAAGGTCGCCAACAATAATTTTCATATCGTAGGGGCGACTCGCGGTCGCCCCTACAGGAATTCAATCATGCCCCAACCTCTTTTCGCCGGTCTCGTCGTGGATGAAGACGGCAACCCTGTACAAACCGGATCCATTGGCAATGAACCCGCTTATGTGATCGACGATGCCGGTTTCAAACGTCACATCCCCGCCGAGCAAGTGGACCGCGCCGTGCTCAACCAAATGGCAGAGATGATGAAAGGTAGTGAAGATGTCCTCTCTGCTGAGACTGCCAAAATGCTCGGGCAGGACGACCCCTTCTCGAAGGCGATGATCGCAAATCAGTTGAAGAATATCGAGAAGCAATTCGATACGCTGATGCAAACCGGTTTCCCCGAAGAAATGCGCGCCTATTTGGGGATGATGGGCTTTAAAGTGGTCATCAACTACCACGGCGAAGTCCTCCGCGTGGAGCAGCCGGGAAGTTCCAGCGGGGACGATGGCGAATAAAGAAAAACTCGGAGGTCTTCACGACCTCCGAGTTTTTTTAGTTATTATTCTTAAGGAATGATTTCTTGCTGATACCACTCATCATATCGAGTCACACCACCATATTTGAACTCATTTCTTCCGTTACTTGATCCATATCGTGTACCAGCACAGGTCATTGTACCAGCATAAATCGTGTTTGCTGTTTGCGATCCAGAAACTGATCTTGCGCCACCTTGCAAATTTTGCTTTATGGTTGAGCCACATTTTTCTGTTGCTGAGAAATACGTCCAGCCAAGCGTTATTGAAATTGCAGGATTTGCCGTATAACTGGAAATATCAGCAGCCCACTGAGAGGAAGAAAGTTTCCTAACCATCCTGCCACTCCAGGCATCACTATTCCCTGAAAAATTAACCCAAGACATCCTCAACGCCCAACTGCCAAGAGCAGCATAAGCAGGCTGATAGGTAGTGAAAACAAAGACAAAACACATCACGAAAGTCAAAACTGGGCGAATTATTTTCATTTTACACTCTCCAGAATCTCGGCAATCTCAGATGGCACTTCTTTCACATATTCAACCATTACAAGTTCATTTTTTTCAAACAATACCTTTCCGCCATCTGCCATATTCCAAACATTGCTATACGAAAGCATGGTTCCATCATTCCTATTGAACACGGCAGAAATACTTACACTTTCAACTTTTCTCTCCACCCCATTCATTGACATAGGTTGATTGAAAACTTCAGTGTAATAAACTTCAAGATATTTTCCATTCGTATCTTCAAAATCTCTAGATAAGGTTGTTGTTCCTGAACTCTCTGCATCCAACAAAAATTGAAGAATACCTCTATCGGCTTTCCAATAATATGGATCAAGCAAATCTCTCGTCTCAAAAGTAAAGTTCACCCCCACGCCATCCTTAAATGCAGACTGCTGGAGGATGTTTCCCTTAAGGTCTTTTATAAACACTACATCTTGAGTAATCTGACCTTCCTCCCCCACAAAATACCATCCTTCTTCAAGGTATGACATATCCATTAAATTTTTATCAGGTAAAAC
>JBEBCV010000438.1:0-32316 GCA_041157505.1 Chloroflexota bacterium
TCAACGGCGGCAGTCGTCAGCTCGCCAGTGCGTTGTCCGCGCGAGTAGGCGGGACCCAATTTGAGGATGTGCGCAAAGAGTCGCTCGCGTAAATCCGTTTTGATCTTGACGGCAACAGCATTAGCGGCGACCTCGTTGACCCAAGTGAGGAAAGCACGTCCGCTGATGGCGATGAGGATCAAGATAAGGGGAGTGGTGACTTGCTCTAGCGATAATTTATTTAGGAAGACTCCGTCGATCACACTGCTGATGTTCCATGCCTGCCAAATGGTTAGTAAACCTGCCAGAAAGCCGGAGAGGATCGTCAGTGTCAGTGAAGCACGGGTATCGCGTGTGAGGGAAAGGAGTCTGCGGTGCATGGTTGAAGAAGTGTACCGTCAAATCATTAATCCACAATATGATAAATGAAAGGTGGAGGGCATGATAACCCTCCACCAAATTTAGTCCTGTGCGCCGACGGGAATGAACGTACCGCTGGTGGTATTGGGTATTTCCACATCCACTGATTTTTTCAGTGCGGCTTCGGTGCCCTGCCTTGCAAAGCGATAGATCAAACGGATCATGATGATGCTCAATGCAACATAGATCGTCACAAAGCCTGCAAGACTGATGCTCACGTCTGTCACCGTCAAGTTTGGTGAGACGGCTTGTGCTGTAGTGAGCAACCCTTGTACGATCCAAGGCTGACGTCCCATTTCGGTGGTGACCCAACCTGCCACGCCCGCAATGAATGGCGCCGGAATGAGATAAGGCATCCACTTGAGATATTTCAACAGGCGCGGGTTGAACTTGAAGAACGCCGTCAGTGTGGCAAAGGCTGAAGCCAACAGCATCAAGACTCCCAGTCCGACCATGATGCGGAACGACCAGTAGGTGACAACCATGAGCGGGATGTAGTCGCCCGGTCCGTAGAGAGTCTCATACTCTTTCTGGATGTCGTTCACGCCTCGGATCTCACACTCGAAGTTGTTACACGCCAGGAAGCTCATCAAGTATGGGACTCGGATCGACCACACTTCGCGCTTGCCAGTCAGATCGCCGATGGTGAGCAGTGAGAATGAGGCGGGTTGCTCCGTCTCCCAGATGGCTTCGATGGCGGCGAGTTTCATGGGCTGATACATGCGCATCTCCTGACCCTGTTCGTGACCGGTCATCAGTAAGAGGAAAGAGGCGATCACGCCGACAACGGAAGCTAGCTTGAAGGACGGTTTGAACACGTCCACTTCGCGGTTGTTGAGGATGTACCATGAGCTAATGCCAAGGATGAAGATGGCTGCCGTACTAAAACCAGCTGCCATGGCGTGATTGAACAAGAGCCAACCTTTCTCATTGGTGAGCACAGCAAGGATATCCACGAGTTGGGCATTGCCCGTTGCGGGGTTGATGACATAGCCGACGGGGTGATGCATCCAACCGCTGGCGAGCAGGATCCACAGCGCGGAGAAAAATCCGCCAATGGCTGCCATCCAGATCGAGAAGAGATGCACACGCTTCGAGACGCGTCCTTCGCCAAAGATCCAAATGCCGATGAAGACCGACTCCAGGAAGAAGGCAACCAGGGTTTCGATGGCAAGCAGTGCGCCAAAGACATCTCCGACGAAGCGCGAATATTCTGACCAGTTCATGCCAAACTGAAATTCCTGTACCAGCCCGGTGACTACGCCCATGCCAAAGTTGACCAGAAAGAGTTTGCCCCAAAATTTTGCCATGCGCCGCCAGCGTTCTTCGCCGGTGCGGTAATACATGGTTTGGAAGATGGCGACGAACCAGATCAGCCCGAGGGTGAGGGGCACGAACAGAAAGTGCAGGGCGGTGGTGACGCCAAATTGGATACGGGAGAGAGTAACAACGTCCATAGTTGACCTTTAAATGTTTATCGTGATACTTTTCACAAGTTACGCGGTAAATATACCTAATAAGGTCTTTTTCGTGATTAATTTCACATAAGATTCTACAGGGGGGCTTGAAAATAAATAGGGACGCTGATTAAGCAGAAAAACGCTGATTGATCGCTTCATCAGCGTCAATCAGCGTTTTTCTAAGTCCCAAAATAGATTTTGGGTAATTGATTTGGATTGGTGTTTAGTACACCAGAGTTTTCTTGTCGGTGCTGATGCGTTTGCGGAACTGGTAGTAGGTCCAACCTTGGTAGACGAGCACGATGGGGACGAAGATGAGCGCCACAATGGACATGACCGTCAGCGTGTACTGTGAGGAGGATGCGTTGTAGATGGTCAACGAGAAGGCAGGGTTGGTGGTGGAGGTCATCACGTTCGGGAAGGTCATGGTGAAGAAAGTGACCTGGGTCAATACAATGTTGAGCGCGGTCATAATGAACGCCCAGCCTTCCATCTTGTTGTTGATGAAGTAGCCAGTAGCGAACAAAACAGCGACAGCGGCAAACGGTACAAAGCCGGGGTTCACAACGCCGCGTGCCCAGAAGCCCGCGATGTAGGTGAAGATACCGAGGATGACATACAACACAGAAGCCGCAACCCAAATTTTCTTGGCAAAGCCATTCACACGTTCGCGGAGTTCACCTTCAAGTTTAAGACCAAGGAAGTTCGCGCCGTGAAGCAGGAAAATGGTCACAGTTGTCACGCCGCCAAGCAAGCCGTAGGGATTGAGCAGTGTGAAGAGATTGCCTGTGAACATCATGTTCTCGTCAATAGGCACACCGCGCGCGAGGTTGGCGAAGGCAGCGCCGAGGAGTAACGCCGAAAGGAAGGAACCGATGGCGATCATCCAATCGAAAGTGTTGCGCCATTTGGGGCTGGAGTCTTTCGAGCGATATTCGAAAGCGATACCGCGTAAGATCAAGCCGATGAGCAGCAGGAAGAGCGCAAGGTAAAAGCCACTGAACATGGTGGCATACCAGTGGGGGAATGCGGCGAAGGTTGCACCGCCTGCGGTCAGGAGCCAAACTTCATTGCCATCCCAGACCGAGCCGATGGAGTTGATGATGGCGCGGCGTTCTTCGTCTTT
Source organism: Chloroflexota bacterium (assembly GCA_041157505.1). Lineage (GTDB taxonomy): Bacteria > Chloroflexota > Anaerolineae > Anaerolineales > Villigracilaceae > Villigracilis. Next base: position 2,986 of record JBEBCV010000438.1, read on the forward strand.
CTTGCCGAGGAAGGGAAGCAACATACCCACACCGAAGTCGAAGCCTTCGAGGAAGTGGAAGCCGATCCATAGAACAGCGATCAGAATGAACCAAAGGATTTGTAAGAATTCGTAAGACATGGTGTTTCTCCTAGTCGTCCGCACCGACAAGCGCGGGAGCGACATCAACGGATTCGTGCATGGCAGCTTCGGGTCCGGCAATGGCATATTTCTTCATCAAGTAAACCATTGCACCGGCAAGCGAACCATAAACAGCGGTGTAACCGATCAGGGATATGAGCAAGTCTACAGTGGTGAGGTTCGGGGAGACTGCATCCTGTACGGTGAGCAAGCCTTGTACGATCCATGGCTGGCGTCCCATTTCTGTCAGGATCCATCCGCTGGCGTTGGCGATGTAGGGAAGAATGAGAACATACGGAACCCACTTCATCCATTTCGCGTTTTCGTAATTTCCGCGCAGGGCGAGCAGGAAGAGGAATGACAATCCCATCATCAGGAAACCAATCGCCATCATGAAGCGGAAGGTCCAGTAGGTGACGACCATGAGCGGGATGTAATCACCGGGTCCGTAGGTCGCTTCATATTCTGCCTGGATGTCGTTCACGCCTCGCACTTCGCAATCGAAGTTGTTACAAGCCAGGAAGCTTAATACGCCGGGGATGCCGATCTGACTCGTGCGGAACGACCAGACTTCGCGCTTGCCGCTCAAATCACCAATGGTGAGGATGGAGAAATCGGCAGGTTGTGAGGTTTCCCAGTGCGCTTCAATGGAGGAGAATTTCATTGGCTGGGTTTCGAACATGTACTGTCCATTGGTGTGACCACCGAAGAATACCAACGTGCTCGCAACGAGACCCACAATGGTGGCGGCTTGGAAGGAGCGCTTGAAGAAATCCACGTTCTGTTTGCGGATGAGGTGATAAGCGCTCACGCCAAGGATCAGGAAACTGGCGGTGGTAAGACCGGCAGCAATGGTGTGCCAGAAGAATAACCAGCCTTTGGGGTTGGTGATAAGGGCGAAGAAATCAACGAGTTCTGCACGACCTGTCACTTCGTTGATGACGAAGCCGACCGGGTGCTGCATCCAGCCATTGGCGAGCAAGATCCACAGGGCAGAGAGGTTCGAGCCGATGGCGGCAAGCCAGATCGAGGCGAGATGCACTCTTTCCGAAACTTTCCCTTCACCGAAGATCCAAACACCGAGGAAGGTCGATTCGAGGAAGAACGCCATGAGCGCTTCGACTGCGAGCGGAGCGCCGAAAATATCACCAACAAAGCGTGAATATTCAGACCAGTTCATACCGAACTGGAATTCCTGCACGATGCCGGTGACCACGCCAATGGCAAAGTTGATGAGGAAGAGCTTGCCCCAGAACTTTGTCATTTTGCGGAAGGTCTCATCCTTGGTTTGGTAGTAGCGGGTTTGGAAAAAGGCTACAAACCAGGAAAGCCCGAGGGTGAGGGGGACAAAGAGAAAGTGGTACACGGTTGTGAGACCGAATTGCCACCGCGAGAGAGTGATTGGATCCATAGATGTGTTCTCCAAAAAATTAATCGGCTAACTTTATCCAAATTGGTCGAAACCTTGACCACTTTGGTCAACGATTACCATTATTGTAAACATTTAGCCTGAGATGAGGGCGTGAATAATGTCACAAACTTACTTGATTATTGTAATGTTTACATTTTGTCGCGTGAAGTATTTGTTGCAGTTTGTAACGCAACAAAAAAGCACCAGATGATAAGTCTGGCGCTTTTGCTCCTGGGAAAAAATTCTTATGACCGCTTGCTTTGATAAACCGCAGCCAATATCTTGATGTTTAACACAATGAAACGCCAGAATTGATAGAGCTTGAAATTCATCCAAAACTTTTCGGCTTTTGAGAATTCTTGTGAGGTTTGCATGGTGAGGCTCCTATTCGGGAATGATGGTCCAACCGGGGAGGGCTTTGAACTTCCAGATGAAGGTGTGATGAAGCATGAACTTCATCCACGCACCGCTGACACCCATTTCGAGATGTGAGGTGAACAAATCACGACCGAACTCGTTTGCATATTTCTTGCGGTCGGGCACGACAGGGCGCATCACAATGGTCACAGCATTGCCGTCCCAAAGTGAATCGCCCATGCTGGCGATACAGGCGGCGACCATTTCGGTCATTGGTTCGCTGTGGGTCATTTCGCCTTTCTCGATCAAGTCCGCAATGTTGAGCGCAACGACGCGCCCGATCACACCGCTGACCATGCCGGTCCGCGGCGGAGCGGGGGCGATGAGCAGGTTGTTCTTGTTGGTGAACGGTTTGGAGATCGGTCCGGGAGGGGCGAAGGCGATACCCGCGGCGAAGATGTTCTTGTAGGTGGGATTCTGATATCGGGAAGGCCAGGCGTCGGGAGTTTGGGCAAGCTCGGGGTAAGGAAGACCGTATTTTCCATCCACCAAAACGAAGCCAGCAGGGTTGGTCAACTTGGAGGTGATGTCTTCACCGTTCTTGTCCACAAATTTGAATGGCTGCCCTTTGAATTGTGGAATGAGCATCGAGAAGTCGAAATCGGTTGTGCCCTGTTCGCCTTCATAGTTCTGCCAATGGATCTTGCCATCCTCGATCTTAGTGACGCCGGTTTGGACTTGATAGCGGATGCCATGATCGTTGAAAACGGAGGTGAGGAATTCTTCGCTCTTCATCACATGACCGTTGCGCTTGATCTGAACTCCATTGACTCCGAAGTCGCCCATAGCGGGTTCGTTCGAAAGCCAGAGGATGTCGGCTTTATCACGCAATCCCTTTTTGACGAGGTCTTTGTGAACGTTGACGATGTACTCAAAGGCTGCACCCTGACATGTCGCACCAGGGTGACCTGTGCCAATGACGATCTTGACCTGCTCGCCTTTTTTCATGCGCTCACACAAGGCGAGATAGGCATCTCTCGATTTAATGGCATGCGGCAGAGAACAAATGGAATGGGTGAAACCATTTTCAGGACCAAGACCGGGTGTGCCTGCAAAGTTGAGCAAGGGTCCGGGGGCGACGACGAGGTAATCGTAATCGAGGCGCACTTCCTTGCCCGAGCCGATTTCTTCGCCCATCACATACTGATCGCCTTCGTCTGGGTGGATCTCTTTGGCTGCAGCATGCACGAACTTGACGTTCATTTTGTCGTAAACAGGTTTGAGCTTGAAGATGGTTTGTTCCGGTTTCATGTGACCCACCCCAACCCAAACCCATGAGGGAACGTAGCCAAACACATCACGGTTGCTGATGACCGTGATCTCGTGTTTTTTGCCGAGGCGTTGTCCCAGATATAACGCCGCGGTATGACCTGCGAACCCCGCTCCAATCACTACAACTTTTGCCATAGTCTTTCTCTCCTTCGGAAATTAAGAATCAAGGCAGAAAGCGAAAAACTTCGCCATCTGCCTTGTGGACGAAAACTGTTGCAGGCACAGTTCCAGTTTTAAGTGGGGACATGCCTGAAATGCCTTAAAACGAGTCAAGGTGAAACGCTCCATTCATCTGAAAATATGATGTGGACTTCACGACGTTCATCGAACGATAAAGCGATGGGCGTCTCTCGATATGTGGCTGACAGTTCTTATTAAAGTTGGTTTAAGAAGCTTGTTGCGTGCAGAATAAAACGAGATGCGGAATAATTATTTCGGGTTCGGATACGCCGATTCGATGCCGGGTGCATCCACGCCATCTACATAGCGTTCACCATAAAGTTCGCCGTTAACGGTCACGGTATAGCTGCCATACCCTGTAAGAGATTGGTCGGTGCCCTCAACGCTTTTCCAGGTAAAGGTTAATTGGTTGCCTTCGAGAGTGCCTACACCTTCTTGAATATCTCCAGAGACCAACCACTGAAGGTTATATTCATTTGGCTGGCTGCCAGCGGTTATAAAGAGCGAACCGCCGTAGCGTTCATGGGTGGCATCTTCGGCATTCAGAGCATACGCACCAACGATTTCCGGCACAGCATCGACAGGCGCATCCGCGCCGAGTGGGGCGGGGGTGCGGCGCGGAAAACAACCAGTAAGTGTTAGCGAAAGTAGTATAAGCAGTAGAGAAAGTTTTTTCATGGATATCCTTTTGTTTTGACAATGGACGATGGACCATGTTCTTATCCATCGTCCATTGTCAACGATCTATCGTCTATTGATCTTCTTCCAATGTCATTAAGAATGCGATCAGGTCTTGTATTTGTTCTTCCGTCAAAATATCGCCAAAGTTTTGGATCATCTGTCCACTGGGGTAGCCGGGCGCGATGAACGCATTTGGCTCAATGATGGACTGGCGCAGGTATTCTTCAGCGGTCAAGCCGGGCACACGCTCGCCAGCACGATCTGCAATGCCATAAAAAGACGGTCCGATGATCTTTTCATCTTTTGTAAGCGAGTGACAAATGCGGCAGCCTGCATTCACACCCGAGGCAGCCTCATAGTATATCTGCTCGCCCATCTTCGGGTCGGGGATGTGCATATCTCTAAAGTTGATGGTCAGTGCCTGGCGAGGTTCAAGGTTAACGGTGTTATCGAAGAGAGTCTGCTCAATGCTGGGGTCGGCACGGTCGTACATCTTAATGGTCACATGATGCTTGCCAACAGGCAGGAAGACCTGCTCAAAAATGCGAGCACCTTGATTGATGTGATTATCTTTTGCAACATAGATTTCATCAAGCAAAAGGTCACCGTTCACTTCGAGCGTGATGCGGATCGGCTGTTCAAGATCAGGCTCGATGGTCCCAGGAGGCGTTACATCCTGTACGGCATAACCGCTGTGATGGGTCATCTGAATTGCCAGCGCGGCAGAGTCATCGTTGAAAAATGTGAATGGTCTATCACTTAGCCAGAGCTGAAGGGCAGTGACGACAGCCATCACACCCAGCAAGGGGATGACATATCGAAGATGTTTTTGATTCGGCATGAACGTGAACGTGTTCGCCTCATCCTTGATCTGTGACTTGATCGCGCTCCCGAAGTTCGTGGGTGCCACCCAAGCCGTGTGAACCAAGGGAATGAAGTTCGGCTTAAGCTTTGGTAATCTCTCGCCGTTGATGCGGTCATTAAGCCAAACATTGCCTTCGCGGTTTGCGCAGTCTTCGGGCGGACAGCCAATAAATTGCACATCGCTTGCGCCTGCTTCGAGAGCCTGCGCTGCAAGGTTGGGGTTCGCCATCGCGATACAAGTAAGCGGAACGATGTGAACGTTCGGGTCGTTGAAGTGCTCGCCAACACCGTGCATGGCATGGCGTTCACAGGTGAACACGACTTTGACATTCTTCTTTTCGGCAACTTCACCGAGCGTGGTCTTCCAAAGAGGATTGAGCGGAATATCGCCAAAGGTCAATGCATTATCAGGGCAGGAGCCGATACAAACACCGCAAGAGACACACAAGTTCGGGTCGATATCCGCCTGGAATTTGGGGCGTCCGCCATCGGTACGGGGAATCATCTTGATGGCAAGATATGGACAGTCGCGTTCGCAAAGGGTACAGCCATCGCAGTTGGCGAGATCTACTTTGACGGGTTTGAGTTCTTTTGCGCGCGGCATCAGCCAGGGTAGAGCAGTAAGGAGACCTACTATAAAGAGCAGGATGCTCCAGAACAGGGCTTGAGGTCCGCGCAGGTAAGTGGGTAGATAGAATAGATAGAAAAGATCAATGGGGGCTTCTGTAGGTAGCTGCGTTGGGTTGAGCGCTGGCAGCATACCGATCGGGAAAAGCGCTGCAGCCAGAAAGATCACAAAGATCGAAATTGCCATCCAATATTTTGGAGGCAGCCATTTGGCGCGGCTCATGCGTTTGAGATGCAACCAAAGGAAGTAAGCGACCAGAGCAGAAAGACCAACGTGCAGCACGATGACGATGAGCATGAAGATCCAGCCTGTGCCTGCCGCTTCTCCGACGAGATAATCAACGATGAAGGTTTGTCCGCTTTTGAAGTTGCCAATCACCTTGTAAAGACTTTGATTCAAAACTTGTGCGCGTTCGTCCCAGATGAGCCAATAGCCAGTAATGCCGATCGCCCACACAGCTACAGCCATGCCCACGCCGGTTACCCATGCCAGCCAGCGCGGTCCGCGGAAGCGGTCTTGGAAGAAGGTGCGCCATCCATGAAGGAGGGCGAATATAACGGCAGCATCGGAGGCATAGCGGTGCATGGCACGGATGATGCGTCCGACCAGATTTGATTCAATGTTTGCAACCGCTTGATAGGAAAAGGTGAACCCGAACGGATAGAACATCGTCAGGTAAATACCGGTCAGCAGGATGACCACCAGTAGGAAGATGGTGATCGTGCCTGTGTGATAGAGCGGGTTGAAGCGCGGGTCGTTGATCAGCCAGTTGATGGGGGCTTCAAGGCGTAGGGAAATGCCTTCGAAAAAGTTAAGCAGTTTCCGGCTGGAGGAATTGAGGCGGGCATTCCAATCCACACTTGGGTTGCGTTCGGAGAGGGAGTCGATCTTTTGTTTTTTTTGGGGGGATATATTCATGTGCTATGAATGAGTACGGGTAATTTCGCGACAGGTAACAATAAGGTGAAACCAATGATATTAAGAAGGTAGCGAAATGGTTTTGGACATAAACCGTGGACGGTGGACCGTGTCAACGGTCTATCGTCCACGGTCTACGGTCAAATGTTAATAAGGACGGGTGACAGTCCGAAGACTGTCACCCGTTTTGAAACTACCAAACCCGGAAGCCGGGGGCGTTGAGTGAAATGTTGGAGATCTGTTCCACAAGCTGCGGACCGTACACGACCACGATCAAAGCGATTGTGCCATAGATCCACGGAGCCCAGCGATCGAGCCAAGCAGGAGATTGAGCAGGATCGTGCATGGATTCGGCGACAGGAACTTCCACTTCGGTTTCAACGGTTTCTTTGTTCAAGGCGGTCTTGAGCATCACCAGGAGGTAGATGAAACCACTGACAAAGAGGATTGCACCACCGATACCAACCTGAATGAGGCGGCTATTCCATTCGGCAGGAACGTAAGGAGCCAAGCCGAGCGGTACGCGGCGGGGAGCGCCAAGCAGACCAAGCACATGCATGGAGTTTGAGAAGATGATCATACCTACGAACCATACCCAGGTTTGGATCATCGCCCATTTGGGCTGCCAGAGTTTCTTACCGGTGAGGTACGGAACCAACCAATAGGAAATACCCATGAAGCTGAGGGTTACAGCGGTTGCCACGGTGAGGTGGAAGTGACCGGGAATGAAGGCGGTGTTGTGCAACACAAGGTTGACGTTATAAGAAGCGTTCGCCAAACCGCCGATACCACCAAAGAAGAACAGGATACCAGCCAAAAGCTGAGCAGAGACGGAGGGGTTGTTCCAATCCAATTTGCCGATCCAGCCGAGTGCACCCTTGCCGCCCTTCTTGCGTGCGCCCATTTCGAGGGAAGCGATCACGGTGAAGGCGGTCATCATGGAGGGGAAGAATACACCGAAGGTCAACATGGAGTGGATGAACTTCCAAACAGGGGGAACGCCGGGATCCACATATTGGTGGTGGAAGCCAAGCGGAGTGGAGAGTACGAGGAAGATCCAGAAGGCGAGACGGGCGAGAGAGTCGCTGAACATCTTGCTGTTGGATGCCTGTTTGGGAAGCATGGCATACCAGGAGATGTACGCAGGCAGGAGCCAGAAATACACCAAGGGGTGACCGGTGAACCAGAAGTAAGTACGGGCAAGCTGAGGATCTACAGCTTCAATAAGACCAAGCGACCAGGGCAGCAGCATGGTGAGGATTTCAACCGCCACACCAAGCGTACAGATCTGCCAGAGCACGAAAGTAACGAGCGAAGCGAAAGCAATGAAGGGAGTGCGTTCGGTTGCATTTTCCTTGCGCCAGCCAAAGTAAGTCAGGAGCAAGCCCCAACCTTCAACCCACGAACCAACCACAACGAGAGTCAAGCCAAGGTAGAACGCCCAATTGGCTTTGAGCGGAGGATAGAAGGTGAAGAGCACAGTGGCTTCGTTGGCGAGGATCGGGATCGCAGCGGCGACCACACCGACAACCATGAGCCAAAAACCAACTTTGTTCAAAACAGGGTTCTTGAGCGGGCGTTTGAGACCGAAGATCACATTGAAGGTCAGGAAACCCATGATGAAGAAGGTTGTCCAAACCAGCGCGTTCAACACGCCATGAACGGTAAGACCCTGATAGTAGGATTTGATGAACGGTTTGAGATACTGATAGAAATCCCAACCGGCGTGTTCAAAGGCTTGCAAAGGACCGAACAAACTACCAACCGCAAGAGCAAGTATGGCGACCAGAATGTGGGAGCCGATAAATTTCTTTTCGGCGGGGGAAACTTGATATTGATTCATATAGGTGTCTCTCTTTGCACTATGGGGTGACGGTGATCGCGCCGTACATCACGCCGTGACCGCTGCCGCAGTATTCAGTGCAGATGAAGTTGTAAGTGCCGGGTTCGTCGAACTTGATGGTCAGTTTGGAGACCTGTCCGGGGATGACCATGAAGTTGGCGTTGGTGTTCTGGATCTTGAAACCATGTTGAACATCAGACGAAGTCACATAGAAGGACACGCTGGAGCCGGCGGGGATGCTCATTTCCTTGGGCAGGTATTCCCAATTGGGAACCGCGCGGGCGAGGACATACGCATCGTACTTGCCGGGTGCGATCTCGCGCAGACCGGGATTCGACCATGGGCTGTTCGGGTCGGTGGCTACAGTGCGTGGGTCCACGCGCTGCTCGGGGGCGGGAACCTGAATGCCCAAGCCAAAGGCTGCCACGCTAACGGCAGTTGCAAACAATACGAGCAGGATGGCGCTAACGAGCATCCAATTGCGTTCGTAGGAATCAATGTGCATTTTCTGTGTGCTCATAGTGTGCCTCCACGTCCGACAAGGATCATATAGATCGTTGCCCAGATTGCGATGAGTGTGATGACGAAGATCGTCAGGACCGCGATCGTACCGGTCGGGCGAAACTCATCGTCGTCTTTATCTTTTTTCGCCATGTTACATTCTCCTCTTGAATAATGAAATTAGGATGACTGCCGCTTCAAGCGGCGCCGCAAATTGCGGAAGTGGAAAGTGGGCATTTCTTACGCTGTTGCAGATCCACCTCCTTATTGCCGTATCATGTACTTCAGATCATCGGCGATCTCTTCTGCGGTCACGCCGAATGGAAATACCAACTTCAAATAACCTTCACGGTCCAACACCATTAATGTGGCAGTGTGATCGATCAGGTAACCGGTTGCATCGCTGCCTTCTGCCTTCTGGTAGAAAATGCCATACAACGCAGCGACCTCGTCCAGTTTTTCTTTTGAGCCGGTCACACCAATGAACGAGGGATGGAAATGACCCATATATTCCGCCAATTTTTCAGGCGTATCACGTTCCGGGTCGAGGGAAACCATGATGAGTTGGACATCGTCTGCTTGTGTGCCCATGTTTCGCAGTGCCTGGGCAACATTGCCAAGCGTACCGGGGCAGATATCCGGGCAGAAGGTGTAACCAAAATAAATCAGTACGATCTTGCCGCGAAAATCACTTAGAGAAACATCACCATCAACACTGGTCAGGGTGAAATCATACGAAGGTTCAGGAGATTGAATGACCGTGCCATGGAAAGTATGTGGACGAAGGAAATAAACTCCCGCAATCATCACGAGAATTGTCACAATAATAGAAAGAACTACTTTGATTTTCATAATTCGTGTCGCCCCTTATGGTGCGTAACAAAGGAACAGGTGAGCAGCTTCATACGCCAACTTTGCAGAGCCTGTGCTGTTCTTGACTTCTTCTGCCAGCACGCCCAAATGGCGCAGGATGCGGTCTGCATCGGAGACTTCAGTGGTGTAGCGATATTCAGAGCGGATGATGCCCCAACCATCCACAAGTACATAACCCGGGTCGAGAGCGAACTCTCCATTCCCTTTATCTTCGTAGTATGTTTCAAAGCCTGAGCCAACAATAGTCTTGAGCAAGGCTTTGTTCGGGGTGGTTACGAACATCCACTGGTCAAAATCTGCGCCGAGGCTTTTGCCATACGCGTTCAACACTTCTGGGGTATCGCGATCTGGGTCAACGGAGATGGTAACGAAGGATACCGGGATGCCGCCCAGATCCACTTCACCAAGGCGGGATTGGACCTCTGTCATTGTGTCGCCCATGTTGTAACAAGGGGCAGGACAATTAGTGTAGGTAAAAGAGTAGAGTACAAACTTTCCGCGCAGGTCTTCGCTGATGAGGGTTTTGCCATTTTGGTCGATGAAACTATAAGCAGGAGAGATGCGCATGCGCGGCAAGACCTGGATCGGCTGAAAGACCTTGAAAGCAAATGCTGCAATGGCAATTACTCCAATAAAGGTGTAGAGTCCGTTCATTAAGTACTTATTCATGCGGTAAGGCTGTCGGCGAAGGAAATGGATTTTTTATTGGAAACAACTTTGAGTGGGGTCGAGCCGGTTGGCGTCAGGGTGGCTTCGATACGTTTGCCATCTTCCACCAAATGCTCGAAGGTGATGCGAGCCATTTCAGCGATCAGCAGGTCGTTCAAGCGCTTCCATTGGCAGCTGACCGGGCATTTATCCTCAAATGGGCAGTCGCCTTCTTTAAGGATGCAATCGGAAATGACCAGAGGTCCTTCAAAATGTTCCACCACCTGCAACAAGGTGATCTCTTTGGGCTGATGTGCGAGGCTGATGCCGCCTTCACGTCCGGGTTGGGTTTTGATGAAGCCGCCGCTTGCCAGCTCTGCCACAATGCGTTGAAGGAGCGAAGGTGGAATGAGCATTTCACGCCCGATCTCTGAAGTGGGCAGGCGGGTACCTTGCGGCTTTTTTGCAAGTGCCAGCACTACACGGACGGCATAATCGGTTTGGCGGTTGACTCGGAACATAGGTATCCTTTGGATTAACATTGACAATAGGTGTCAACGTTTACAAGGATTGTAAGGATTCAGTCCATTCTTTTGACGTGTTATTAATCACATTGTTGGATGACAATCGTCTCGTATTCTTGTTGATGCGTGAAGTATATTTGACATAACATGTCCACTTTATGTTTTGTTCACTCAATCAGAAGCTAACAATCAGCTTGCTTTGTCGTATCTGCCCCATATTTGATTTGGGGATATAATCGTCAAAACTTAATTCAGAGGTAATGAATGATAGACCCCATTCTTTTTAGTTTTAAATTGTTCAACTTCCAGGTTACGTTAACCTGGTATGGTTTGATCGTGATGTCTGGTGTATTGATCGGTGCATGGTTCGCAGAACGCGAAGTGCGCCGCCGTGGTGAAAATGGGGATGTCTTGATCGATGCAATGGTCTGGGCGGTTGTAGGCGGTATTGTAGGGGCGCGTTTGTGGTATGTATTGAACGCTACCATTGGTGGAAACCGCTCTTATATCGAAGACCCCATGTCCATTATTCGCCCGCCAATTGCCGGGTTGCATATCTTTGGTGGGTTGCTCCTTGGCGCCATTGTGTTGATCATCTACCTGCGCCAAAACGGGTATGACGTTTGGTTGTTCATGGATTCCATTGCGCCTGTGGTGTTGCTGGGTCAGGCAGTGGGCAGACTTGGCAACTTTATCAATCAGGAATTGTACGGTCCGCCGACATTGCTTCCGTGGGGTATTTCGATCTCGGCTGAACATCGTCTCTTGCAATTTGCCGACTTGAGTAAGTATCCGGTTGAGACCACGCGTTTCCACCCAACCTTTGCTTATGAGATGACTTTGAACATTCTCGCGTTCTTGTTCATCATGTGGTATTCCCGCCGCGGTGAAGAAGACCCGAAACCCGGAACGCTCTTTAGCCTTTGGTTGATCTTTGCTGGGTTTAATCGCGTCTTTATCGAATTTTTCCGCCCAGACCAGCCGCGCCTTGGTGATACCTTCATTACAACCTCCATGTTGGTTGCTTTCCTGATGGGTGTGACCGGTGTGGTAATGTTCCTTGCCCGTTATGGAAAGATACAACTCGCCATGGCAGAAGGCTGGGAAGAAGAATATTTCATCAAAAAGGTGGAAAAGAAACCCGCCTCTTCCCGTGCTCGAAAAGTGGATGCCGCCCCGATCATTGAAGAAGCTGAGGCGGGGGAAGGTGATGAAGAAATGGAAAAGCCCGTCGTCAAGCGAAAATCTACAACACGTGCGAAGGTTTCTGAGAAAAAGACTACAACAAAGAAAACACCTGCCAAGCGCAAGAAGGCAGAATAGGAAAATAAAAAGAGCACCTGCAAGGGTGCTCTTTTTATTTTCCTGTTACTTTTTAGTCTTCCGCTGCTCTTGCCACTTCATCCGGTTCGAATACAACTTCTTCTTTGCCTGTTAACTTGGCATCGATCTTAGAGACGATCAAACGCAAGTGTCCGTTGTGGGCAACATAGTCCAAGTCATCGGCAGGGACGGCAAGGACAGGGCAGAGGGTGAAGTTCTCGATCCAACCTTCATAGAGGTCATTCAAGTTTTGAAGATAGTCAGGGGCAATGGTACGCTCATAATCACGTCCACGGTTGCTGATGCGGTGAAGAAGTGTATCTACAGAGGCGCGCAGGTAGATGACAAGGTCGGGCGGCGGGAGGAACTGAACCGCGGTTTCGTACAGGTCGCGGTAGGTCTGATAATCGCGGACGGTCATATTGCCTTGTTGATAGAGGTTGTGCGCAAAGATCTCGGCATCTTCATAAACGCTGCGATCTTGGATCACCGATTTGGGGTGAGAGGAAAGATTGAAATGGGAGCGCAAACGGTGGGTAAGGAAGAAGACCTGGGAATGGAATGCCCAGGCAGACATGTTGCTGTAAAAATCGGCAAGGTATGGATTTTGAGTGACGGGCTCGTAGAATGGGTCCCAGCCCATCTGGTCACAAAGCATCTTAACAAGCGTGGACTTTCCAACACCAATGTTTCCTGCGATGGCAATAAATCGTTTCATGGCATTCTCTCTGAGTGAATGTGGGTTTATTGTTTGTATCTTACCACTGGGATAAAAATTGGCGCGGTGTTTTAAGAAAAAAAACGGCGGACGATTTCGTCCGCCGTTGATGTTTGAACTCAATTACTGTGGGATTTCGCCTGCCAGTTCCATGTCGATGATCTGGGTGAAGGAAGAGAGCGGTTGCGCGCCCACCACAGCCAACCCGTTGATGAAGAATGTGGGGGTGGACTGTACACCGAGGTCGAGGGCAAAGTTCATATCCTGCTGGATGAACTCATCATGTTTGCCGCTGTCGAGACAAGCCGTGAACTCGTCCACGTTCAAGCTCAAGTCGGTGGCATATTGGATGAAGGTCTCACGAGTGAGGGTTTCGCTGCTGAACAGTTTGCCATGGTAATCCCAATAGGCATTCTGGTCGTTGGCACAAAGAGAAGCGATCGCTGACGGCATCGCATCTGGATGAATGGATGTGAGCGGCAGGTTGCGGTACACAAAGCGGATCTGTCCGGGATAGGCATCCAGAAGTGCTTGATAGGTCTCTTCGTGGAAGCGGCGGCAGAATGGACATTGGAAATCGCTGAACTCTACGATGGTGATGGGCGCATCATCTGGTCCGAGGCTGGGGTAGCCCTCGGTGGGGATGTCGTAGCGGGTGTATTGAGGTTCGGGTGTGACAGGTACTTCCGCGATTTCGCCGGAGGGTTGGGCAGGGGCATTGTTTGCAGCAGCTTCGGCGGCTGCAGGTTCAGCAGCCACGGTAACGACATTACTGCCACGTCCCCAGATGACGAAGCCAAGCAACAGACCGACAGCGAAGGCAAGCACCACCAGCACAGAATAGAAGTGACTGCGCTTAAAGGTGATGAACTCTTCTGCATCAGACGTGTCTTCGATGGCAGGAAATTCCTGTTCGATTTCGATCACGGCCGGCGTGGATTTTTTGGATTTGGTGGTTTTAGGAGTCATAGTGGCGAAATTATAGTCCTCTATATTGAATTCATGCAGTAGTACTTAAGTATTTTTCATCCTGTTTTGGGGAGAACCATTTTTCCTATTTTTGCGTATATCTGGCATGGAGGTTCTCTTATGACTACTACAACTCAGAAAAAACAAATTCCCTGGTATTTGTGGCCCTTTGCCGCGATCTGGAAACTTTTGGCGGTCATCGTTGAGATGACAGGGCGCTTTGTAGCGATGGTTCTGGGCATTGTGTTGGTGATCGTAGGTGTCATCGCCAGCTTGACCATCGTTGGTGCCATTGTCGGCATACCGTTGGGGATCATAGGTTTGCTGCTGTTCTTTCGCGGGATGTTCTAAAAAAACAAAGTGCCGACATATATCGGCACTTTGTTTTTAAGATGCATCCACTTTGGGTTCAGGGTCCTTCTTGAAGGGCAGACTCAAGCCGCGGGTCGGGCGGGAGGCGATGGCACGTCGAACCGCAGGAAGCCGCAAGACGAGGAAGATAATCACCACCAGTCCATAGATCGTTGGGCGGACAATATCGCCGGAGAAGGAAAGGATGTCGCCTTTTTTGCTCCAAAGGTAGTGAAGCACAACCAACGGCGCGATGATGTATACCATCTGATGCAGGCGCTTCCAATTCTTGCCGAGGCGGATTTTCCAAATATCGAACGATGTTATGCCAAGGGGGATGAGCATAAGGAATGCCAACGCGCCAACGATGATGTAGGGTTTTTCAAAAACGGTGCGGGCAATGAGACTCCATGCCAAACCATAATCGAGATTGACAAAGATCAAAACATGGATGGTCGCATATAACAAGGCATATAAGCCCAATGTGCGGCGGCGCTTAAGCAGTTCTGGAAACTTGAAGATGGTATGGAGCGGCGTACAAAGCAAAGACATCACCAGGAGTGTGATGGCATGCCGACCTGTACGCTGTTCAAGTTCTTGAATGGGATTGATGGAGAATGAATCGGTGAGAAGCTCAACGATGATCCACACAAGTGCAGACCAGGCATAAAGATGAATGGCAATTTGAAGCGGGGTATAACGATTAAAGATTTTCATGATTTCAACAAACTTCGGAAGTCTCAAAGACTTCCGAAGTCTCTTTTAGAGATTAGTAGTTCAAACTCAAGTCCATATCGGCGTAAAGGTCTGCCACTTGCTCGCCATAGCCGTTGAACATCAGCGTTTCGCGGCGGGAGAGCTCACCAATACGGCGCTCCGATGCTTGCGACCAGCGCGGATGGTCTACATTAGGGTTGACGTTGGCGTAGAAGCCATATTCATTGGGTGCAATGGCGCTCCACAACGTGCTGGGCTCTTCGTCTGTCAGTTCGATCTTGACAATGGATTTGATGGATTTGAAACCATACTTCCATGGCACCACCAAACGAATGGGCGCTCCATTTTGCGGCAGGATCGTCTCGCCGTAAATGCCGGTGGCAAGCAGGGTCAGGTCGTTCATGGCTTCGTCGAGCCGCAGACCTTCCTGATAGGGCCACGGATAGAAGGGGCTGCTTTGTCCCTTCATTTCTTCAGGGCGGTACACCGTTTCAAATCGCACATACTTGGCATTTGAAGTGGGTTCAACAGTTTTCAACAAACTCGCGAGTGGGAAACCATTCCACGGAATGACCATGCTCCAGGCTTCCACGCACCGCAGACGATAAATGCGATCTTCCTGCGGGAACATCGAAAGCAGGTCTTCAAAGCCGAAGGTCTTGGGATTGCTCACCATGCCGGTCACTTCCACGGTCCACGGCGAAGTGGTGAAATCTTTAGACATGGGCGCCACGGCTTCTTTGTTCGTGGTGAACTCGTAATAGTTGTTGTAGTTGGTGATCTCTTCGTAGGTATTGGCAGGGTCACCCAGCTCATCGTTCAAGGCAGGTCCGTTAAACTGCGGTGCTGCAGGGGTTGCCTCTTCCGGCGCACACGCAGCAAGTGCCATACTGCCTGCCACCACACCCGCGGCTTTAATAAAATCACGCCGCGAGAGATAGACCTCCTTGGGGGTGATCTCAGATGAACGGACAGGGATGGATTTAAAACGATGGCTCATAATTCTCTCCTACTCCAATAATAATGTACTTTACTGGACTGGCTTATTCTAAAAAAACTTTCTGATGGGTAGATGATAGTTTGCTTAGGAAATCATCATTCCAGCGAGAAGCGCCCGCCTCTTCCATAGCCGACAATGGATCCGCCTCGGTAAAGCGTCACTTCCCCGCCGCCATAGACTTCCCATTCCACGCCTGCAGACAGCATCCCCGTGCGCTCGTCAATGCCAATCAGTGCGGCTTCCGGGAGCATCTGTTTCAATTGACCCGCCCAGGCTTTGCCAAAGTTATTGTGATGAGGAAGGACGCAGGCATTGGGTATTAAGTTCAAGCCAGAAAAAAGTTTTCGCTCATATGGGTCGTAGTAATGTTCGCACATCACCATTGCCCCGGCGCTGCTGCCAGCAATGACAGCACCATTGTCAAAGGCTTCAAGCATGGCAGACCAGCATGCACTGCTTTTAAATGTTTCGCCGAGGTGACGAGGAAAACCACCCAGCAAGTAAATGACCTTTGAACTGCGTATCTGATCTGCTAATTTTGGATCATTTGCAGATCTTGTATCGATCACATCAACGGGAAAAACATTCTTTGCCCCCAGACTCTGAAACCAGCGCACTCCGTTCCCACCTGCCCGTTTGTGATTGTTATCCGGCGCAGCAGCAGTAGGGATGATGGCGATCGGCGCATCGAACCCGCCCGCCAATTCAATGGCGCGGAGATCGGGTTCGGACATCCGTCCGCCAAACTCCGTGCCGCCTTCAAGCAAAAGATAGCCCATGTTTACGAAAACGAATCAATCGCCTCTTGTAGCGACGGATAAATATAGATGCTCTGCAAAAAGCCAGAGATGCTTAAGACGTAATGGATCTCAGAAGGAGGTTGGGCGATCTTAAAGTATGGCGATTTGAACGTCTCGCCTTTGTGTTCTGCGTTCCACGCCTGTAGCTCTTCATCGGGTGTGAACGTTTTGTACAGCGTGTGCAATGCGCGCAACCCTGCACTGGTGATGATGGTCAACTTACTGAAATCCAACAAAAGGGATTTGGCACCAGCGCGGTGTTCGGCTAGAGCGGCATCTAACAATTCTTTTTCAGTTTGCCCATCTAACTTCCCCTCAATATGCAATGTCGTAACCTTGCCTTCGGTCTTGGTGATCTTCAATAAATCAGACATATCTCTCTCCTTGGAATTATTTAAAGACGTGCTAAGGGATTATACAACCTCATTCCTCGTTACTTGTCGCTTGCTCTTCCCCCCGCTCCACGCCCACGCGCATCTCCACACCATCTGTACTGACATCGATCCAACCGTTGCGGTCAGTACGCAGCAGGGAATAGCCTTCGAGCGAATCGAGCACTTCTTGCGAGGGCAATCCATCCATGTCTCCGGCAGCAACATCGAGCACCACCAACTGCGGATTTAAATTCTCCCTAAGGTCGGGCGGGTTGCTGGGCGCATAGCCTGAATCCGCGAGTAGGAGCACATCCACTTTGCCGATGGCGTTGCCATATTCCAACGCCTCAAAAGTCCCATCGTTGATGCCAATTGGGAGCAAGGCGCGGAAGCTGCCATACTCGACAAGTAACACGCTTCCACGCGGACCCGTTGCTTGCACCTCTATAAATGCGCCATCACCCAGCTCAAGCCTTTGTCCCGCCTCCGCCAGGCTGACGGGGACCTCGTTTGCCGCAAAGTATTCATTCAGTGTGCGTGACGGGAACGAAGCTTGGACGTTTCCGCTCCACAGCACGTTTTCGGGTTCGTATCGCTCCACGATGCGCGGAAGGGCGGCAAGCTGATCTTCTTCCGTTGAGGCGATGATGAGCCAGTCTAGTTTGCGGGTGAAGAAGGGCAGGCGGCGACCGAGTTCATCGGAAAGCTCAGAGGCACTGGCTCCGCCGTTGATGAGGATGTTGCGTCCCTGCGGGGTTTGGATGAGGACAGCATCAGCAGAGCCAACATCGAGGAAGATGATGTGGAACTGTCCATCGCCCGATTTTGCCGATGCGCTCCAGAAGGTCATCATGCAGATGAAGGTGATGGCGAAGGCTAAGGTCAGGGCGGCGGCTCGAAGCGATACTGCCGCAGACTTGAACCAGGCTTGGATGGCAGACCAGTTAAAGGTCACGAGAAGAAGCGATGTGTATGTCATATAAATGAACCAGAGGGGAACGTCTCCAAACACGATCACACCATGGTCGGGGGCGTTGTCAAAAAATTCCACTACACGGATGGTGTAGCTTGCAAAGGGCCACGCGACCCATGCAAGCAATTGCCCAAGCGGTTGGATGATGAGGCTGATGAAGACCGCCAGCCCGCCAAGGATCATCACCGCAGGTTGAACAGGTAGAATGAATGGGTTGGCGATGAATGAGATCCATGAAAAGCGATGAAAATAATAAAGCATCAAAGGGATGGTCATCATCTGTGCGGCGAGAGTCAGCATGAAATTGTCATTGATGATATTTATGAGGGCGCTGTTCTCTTGATTTGTGGTTTTTTCGATGATGTGTGCTGTAATTTTTGAAAGCGGTTCAGCGTATAAGATGAGCCCTAATGTGGCAAAGAACGAGAGTTGAAAACCAATATCCCACAGGGTGAGGGGATTGAAAAGTACCATGAGCATGGCAACTGCAGCAAGGGTGTTGATGCCTGCATTGCGTCTGCCGACTTGTTTCGCAAACAATGAAAGACTCCCCATAATGGCCGCACGCATTACCGCCGGGTCACCGCCGACGAGGAAGGCGTAAAGAAAGACGAAGATGATGGCAAAGATCGCGCCGAGCCTTTCATTCTTTAAGACCCATTTGAAGAACGAAAAGAATAGACCAGCAATGATGGCAATATTGAAACCGGAGATGGCAATGATGTGGGCAGTGCCAGTATTCTTGAAAGCATCTTGCAGTTTCTTGGGCAGACCTGTATCCACACCAAAAAGAATGCCGGATAAAAGCGAAGCTTCGGGATCTGGAAAAATTTTGTACGTATTCGCAACCAGTTTGGATTTGAGTCCATAGACCAATTTGTAAATGGGGTTTCCATCGTTCCCTGGCAGACGGGTCACTTCGGCGCTGGTCATATAGGAGTGAATGCCCTGACGAGCAAGATAATCACGATACGAAAATTCTTCGTTCTCTGGCGGAGTCTTCAACTTTCCGCGCAGACGGATGCGCTCGCCATATTCGTATGTTTCGTTCGAGTCCACGCGCACAAGCAGCCGACCAGAGGCAGGTAGGTCACCATCGCCGCTGTCCACCGCTTCGATATTGAGAACGAGGTTGGTGTATGTATCGCGATAGTCAGGAGGTTCAATGAGAGAGCCTGTGATCAACAAGTCATAGCTGCGGTCATTGTAGAAGGCGATGTGGAAAGCATCTATGTTCGGCTGGCGGATCTGGTGATATGCCGAGCCTAGAAAGAGAAAGATGGGGAGAAGCGGAATGAAAGGATAAGTGCTGAGAGAAGAGTAACGCGTAGTGAGTTGGGCGCGGCGGATAAAGAGGGCGAGCAGAAAGAAGGCGAGGGCAATGAAAGCCCATGCCCATGTGGGGAGATGAACAGCGGCAGCAAGGATAATTCCCGCGAGGAAAAATAATGAAATCCACAACAAGGGCATGTTGTGGATTCTACTTTAGTTTAGCGGACTAATTATCCCAATGCCACATCCAAGACCATCATGATGATGAAGCCAAGCATGGCCCCGCCTGTGGCAATGTGAATATCCTTTTCAAGTTGTGATTCGGGAATCAACTCTTCGACGACCACATAGATCATTGCGCCTGCGGCGAACGCGAGCGCATACGGCAAAAGAGGTTGAACGAAAACCACAGCCGCAGCTCCCAATATCCCGGCAATCGGCTCGACCGCGCCGGAGAGTTGCCCATACCAAAAACTTTTTCCGTGACTCATCCCCGCTCTGTGCAGCGGAGCAGCAACTGACGTCCCTTCGGGGAAGTTTTGCAGACCAATACCAATGGCAAGCGCAATAGCTCCCGCCAATGATGCAGACGGCAGCCCGGCATGGACAGCACCAAATGCAACTCCAACCGCCAAACCTTCCGGGATGTTGTGAAGTGTGATCGCCAACACCAGCAACACACTTCTCTGCCAATGGGTCTTGATGCCTTCCGCTTCTTCAATGGGAAAGCCAACATGCAAATGCGGCAAAACCTTATCCACGCCCCAGAGGAAGATGCCGCCCAGTGCGAATCCTACCGAAGCTGGCAGCCAAGCGGGCAATGACATCTCTTCCGCCAATTCGATCGATGGAGCAAGCAGCGACCAGAAACTGGCGGCGATCATCACGCCTGCTGCAAACCCAAGCATGGCATCCAAGACTCGTCTATTCACATCTTTGAAGAAAAAGATAACAGCCGCACCTAACGCCGTAACAAACCATGTAAAACAAGTTGCCAACAACGCCTGTATGATCGGATTCAACCCCTCGAACCATTCATAAACCATTACATACCATCCAAATCTTTTCTAACCAACAATGAGATTATAAGACTCACAGCGAAGAATAAAACCTGACAACCTTCCTCCAAATATATGACATCCCACTCAGGGCAAAAAGTTATAATCTCACATCATGAACGAATCAAAACTCATCCTTGTTACTGGCGCAACTGGCTATGTGGGGGGCAGGCTTGTTCCCAAACTTCTAGAAGCAGGGTATCGCGTGCGTTGTCTTGTGCGCGACCCATCCCGTTTGCAGGGACGAGCCTGGCTCAAAAAAGTGGAAGTCACTGCTGGTGATGCACTCAACCCGGCAGAACTTGAGTCCGCGATGAAAGGCGTTTCGGTTGCCTACTATCTTATGCATGGCAAGCAAGGCAGCAGAGACAGCGCCGAACGCGACATGCAAGCCGCGCGTAATTTTGCGCAAGCCGCTGAAGATGAAGGCATTGAGCAAATTATTTATCTTGGCGAGTTGGTAGACCCCACAGCGAATCTTTCACCGTATTTACGTTCACGCCATGAAACAGGATTCGTGTTGCGGCATGGCAAGGTTCCCGTCACTGAAATTCGAGCAGGCATGATCATTGGCTCGGGCTCAGCTCTCTTTGAAATGATCCGCTATCTCACCGAACGCGAGCCGGTACTTACTTGCCCGGCTTGGTTCTACTCTCAAGCACAACCCATCGCCATTCGGGATGTGCTCTCTTACCTTGTGGATACGCTCAAAACGCCGGATGTCATTGGCAGAGTCATCGAAGTGGGTGGACCCACGCGCCTCACCTACGCGGACATGTTGCTGGGGTACGCCAAAGAACGGAATCTCCGCCGATGGTTGATCCGCACTCCCTTCTTCGCCCCAAGGTTATCTGCCTATTGGGTACACATGGTTACGCCGATTCATTGGCGTGTGGTCGCGCCGCTTATCGAAGGGTTGCGCGCGGAGTTGATCGTCCGCGATGAGACGGCGAAGAAATTATTTCCGCATATTCAGCCCATCGATTTTCAAACCGCAGTCCATCTCGCGCTCGGACGTGTTCAGCGTGATAACGTTGAAACCAGTTGGGCAGATGCGCTCGTGACCGAAGCGGGAGATGTCAAACCTTATGTCTTTACCGTTGAAGATGGCTTGTTCATCGAACGCCGTCAAGTGGTGCTCGATTTGACTCCCGAAACGGTTTTCCGTTCCTATGTTGGTATTGGCGGCGCGCGCGGTTGGATGTATATGGATTGGGCATGGGCGATCCGGGGTTGGATGGATAAAGCCATTGGCGGTGTTGGCTTGCGCCGTGGGCGTCGTCACCCCGATGAGATCAACACCGGTGAAGCGCTCGATTTCTGGCGTGTGGAAGCGGTCGAAAAGAATCGTCTTATGCGTTTACGCGCCGAGATGATCGTGCCCGGTAAAGCTTGGCTGCAATTTGAATCCACACCGTTGGAGGATGAAAAGGGGAAAACACTTTTCACGGTGACAGCTTATTTCGAACCCTATGGCTTGCCAGGCTTTTTATACTGGTATGCCATGTGGCCCTTCCATAAATTCATCTTCGATGGGCTTGCCCGCATGCTTGCCTCCCGCGCAGGAGTGTTGGCGCATGCATATTGACCGCTGGCAAGACAGTTAACTGAATACTTTTAGAATTGACGGGGTTATATACGGTATGGATATCCTATTCCCTCTTCTCGGTTACATTCTTGGTTCTTTGCCTTTTTCGATCTGGGTCACACGCTACGTCAAAAACGTGGATGTACGTGACTCTGGTTCGGGTCATGCCACGACGACGAACACCATCCGTCAGGCAGGGTTTGGTTGGGGGGCGTTGGTGCTTATCCTTGATATTGCTAAAGGATTTTTGCCCACCTATCTCGCGGTGAATTATTCCGGTGAGATTTGGGTGATCGCCCTCACGGCTACGGCAGCAGTCATTGGTCATTGTTGGCCGGTCTTCGCTCAATTCCGCGGTGGGATGGGCTTAGCCACTGCAGGTGGAAGCGTTCTTGCGGTAAACCCGCTTGCGTTTTTGATTTGCCTGGGATTGTTGATTCTTCTTGTCTTGGTGATCCGTCATTCTGCACGGGCGAGCGTTATTGCAGGGATTCTTTTTGCACCGGTATTGTGGCTGTTAAATTTTCGTGATGTGGCTTTTTGGGTGGCAGTGGGTGCGGGAGCGGTGATCGCCCTTCGCTTTTTGATCGATTGGAATCGCAAGTATCGTGAGTTGTGGTTGGATCGGGAGAAGAAGAACTGAAATATTGATCTTGAACGTTAGATGATTTAAATCGGCTATCGTCTTATTCGCCGGTAAGCCAACCAAAGAGACCTTTTTTGGGGAGCGTTTCTTCCACTCTGGGCATTGCCAGCAGCACAACCGAAATGTTGTCATGCCCGCCGCGTTCATTGGCAAGATTGACCAACGTCTCAGCAGCAGTTTTCAGATCACGTTTGCCGCGAATGATCTCTTTGATTTCATCATCCCAGACCAGGTCGGTTAATCCATCAGTACAAATGAGGATGGTATCGCCGGGATCTAGATGAAAGCCCTGGTTGTTCATCGATTCTTCATCGGTCTCTTCGTTATCGATGCGCAGGCGAAAATCCACTTCGGGCAGGCGGATGCCGCCAAGATGACGGCGAATGACATGCACGTTCGGGTGGTCACGCATTTGGTCAGCAGTGATGATGCCTTTTTCGTAGGCTTCCTGCACCCAGGTGTGGTCGATGGTTAGTTGTTGAATAAATTTGCCGCGTAAAAGATAGATGCGTGAATCGCCCACATACGCAGTGTACAGTTTATTTTCGATGATCCAAACACAGGCACAAGTCGAACCCATGCCTTGTTCCTCTGCCTTGCCTGCTGAGTGAGCAGCAATTGCCTGACTGGCATCGTGAATGGCATTTTCAAGGATCTTGATCGGTTTTCTAGCGTTGCTTTCCGCCACATGCATGCTGATATAGTTGACCGCCAATTCGGCAGCTACTTCGCCTGCGCGATGTCCGCCAATACCATCGGCCACAACGGCGAACGTTGAAGGACGCGGATCGTCTTTGCTGAGCTGGAACGACGAAACAGCATACCGGTCCTCATTGTTCTTGCCTGAGATACCCGCATGGCTAAGCGCGGCTATGTGCAAATGAGCAAGCGTGGTACGGATCATTATTCTTCAGGAGTCACAGGGGTGATTCTTGGAGTTCTCGGGGGTGGGGGAGTCCGCAACAGAAAGCGGTATTTTAGTTGACCAAAGTTTACCATATCACCATGCATTAACCGATAACCCTCACGAGGGATGGGATCATAATTGACCCACGTCCCCGCAATGGATTGAACATCCAGCAATAAATAGCCGCCATCATCGGTCGTGCGAATGCGGGCATGGACAGATGAAATGGAAGGGTCATCCAAAATTTGAGTACATTGAACCGGGTCCGTCCCGAAGACGATCTCTGTTCCATTTAATTGGAGTGGCGGGACCGCGGCAACCTGTCCATCTGCTTGAAGACGGACCAGCAATGCCGCCGCTTCATTCTCCAACGTTTTGGCTGCTTTCGCCTTCGTGGACTTGGTGCGTGGCTTTTTGGTTTTTTCTTTTACAACCACGGGTGTTGGCTCTGCCAAGGCTGCCAGGGGTTGTGTCAGTGGGTCGTTCGCGGCGCGACGTTCTTCTTGCATGGTGCGCAACGATAAGAAGCGTAATCTTCCGCTGAGGAGGATGCCGAACAAGACAAGTCCTGCCAGCAAGATTGCACCAAACGTGATCTGGGTGCGATATTTCGCAAGGAAGGCGGCAGGTCCGCTGGGCGGTTTGATGACGGTGACGACAACAGGCAGTGGCATGCTGGTCTTGCTTAAGCCAAGTGAGTCTACAGCTTCAACGGTCAATTGATGTTCGCCGCTGGTGGTATAGGGCTTCAAATCCCAGTTAAATTTTGTGAAGGGTTCAATGGTGTTTTCGTCCGCAACAACACCATCCACATACAGGGTCGTTCGTACCAGTGGACGTTCAAATCCGTCTGGAAATTCAACGATGATCTCGATCTCTTGCGCTTCAGGCAAAAGGACTTCGCTATTGAATGGGTCTTCGTCAGGCGCTTGACGTGTGATCTGCAAAGATGGCGCAACAGGGAACGCGTTCGGCGGCTGTATGTTGAGGCTGAAAGGCAGGGTTTCTGAATTTAACGTCCCTGTAGAGGGCAGATTCACTTGGACTACCACATTGTGGTCACCCGAAGTATTGACGCGGGAAGTGTAAGAGACGTTATAGATCCGACGCAGTGGAGAGAAGTAGGCTTCAAGGTCTGGGAAGCGTTCCTCGCCGGAAAATTGATACAGGCTGCCGCCGGTTTGAATGGCGAGATTGTTGAAGACGGCAGCGCTGGTGGTGGTAAAGGTCGTGTTGGCATCTACATACCAAACGAAGACGCGGATATTGTTTTCGATGGCACGTTGAATCAGCGGCTCGACAGATGCAGCCAGGTTGGGGTCTTCCATTTGCGGGGTGATGAAAAGGATGGCGCGTTTTACGCCAATGCGTGGTGTCTGTGCGCTGACGACATCCAATGCGGAGACAAGGGATTGGATGTTGGGGGTCGCTGTGCGCAGGTCTGGTTGGAAGCCTTGCAAGCCAACGACAAAATCGGCAGGAGGAGCGTGGTTGATGACGGGTCCGGCTTGGGAAACGAGGCTGAGGTCATCGGGCAGGTCGGCGGGGCGAGCCTGCGCCCATTGTTCGATCACTTGTGAAACGCGTTGAAAGCGGGAGATGCCGTTTGCGTTGCGCGCATCCAGTGCTTCACCTTGGTTGAAGGCAACTACGATTTGCAAAGGTATCGCCAACTCGTTGAACGAATCGGCTGGGATGGGCTGCCCATTCTCGAGAACAGTAACAGCTTCCGGTTTAAGCCCCGAGGCGAAAATGCCGTTTGAGTCGATCACATCCACGAACCCTGTCACGATCGGGAAGGTGGATGTGTCTACATTGTAAAAGGTGACAGACGCGGTGATCGATCCTTGCGCTTGGGCAGGGACGATCACCACGCCGAGAAACAGGCTTATGGAAAGAAGGGTTAGGAATAGTTTACGCATTATCCTGCGCAAGGACGGGGGTATTTTCTTTGGGTGCGTTCAATTGTCGGTACGAGAGAGCCCATGCGGTTTTCATATAAGCAGTAAGGATACCATTTAATCCGAGCAGGATGGGGAAATACAGAACACAGCAAGCGAGGGATATCCATGCAGTGGGGGGAATGGTATTGCCCATTTCGAAACCGCTCATGCCCATACTAAAGATCAACGGGAGGACGGCAATAATGACCGGCAGGGCGATGATCAGACCAATGATGCCGCCGCCAATGCCAAGCACGAGCGAGAGCACGATCATCCCAACGATGTCAGATTTGGCAATTTCCCAACCGCGCTTGAAACCGTCGAACATGTTGAGGTCTTCGGCAACGATGGCAGCCTGTGCCTGTTCCAAAATGATGCTGACAGCCCAGCCGACGGGAATGAGCAAACAGATGAGCGGCAGCAGACAGGCGAACCCAATTCCTGCTGTGGCAACGCCAATTAGGATGGCCGGTAATATGATAATGAAGAAGGCAAGCCCAACAAGGAAGTTCAGCCCGAAGAAGCGCCAGAAATAGGGCATGCTTTCAGACCACAATTCGGCGAATATCAACGAGGTTGCGCCCTCTTCCACTTTATATACACCTTTGAGGATGCCGATGCGTCCCATCATCCCCAGGGCATAAAAGACAAAGGACAGGATGAGGATTAACACACAGACTGCAATGATGATGAGCATATATTCCTGGAAGAATTCTCCAGCTTGCTCAAAGAATCGGTCTGTGTTGCCGTTAAAAGATGAGGTGTCGCCGTTGGAGGAAGAGGAGTTGCTGTTTGAGCTTCCGTTGCTATTGGCAAAACCTGCCAAAATACCGAAGATCCACAGCACTTTGTAATTCCAGATGATCTGCCAGGATCGGGTGAGTATTTTTCCTAGATCGATTTTCATAACATTCTCCAGTTTTGCAGGGTTCCTCCCGAGGCGAAACTATTTGAATCATACACTACTCAATGGTTTCCGTCTACTTGGGAGGGGCTTGAGAACGGATTTTCCGTTCTTGTGACACCCTTATCTACGAGGGGAGTGTTTATGAAGTCGCGCCTTGGGGCTCATTCGAGGCAAAGACAACTTCGCTGGATGGGCGGAGGCGCAGATAGGAAATTTCCATTACCACTGCCATAAATGTGCCGGTGATGCCAGAGATGAGCGACATTGCACCCAGGAACAGGCAAAGAAACGGGATAAAGATGAGGGCGAAAGTCGCGCCGCTCATGTCCATGCCTGAATCGATCAACATAGGTCCAGCCATGGCAGGGATCATTGCAGGGAAAATGACGATGCTCGTCACAAATGTGGTGCCAAAATAAACGATCAGCGCAAGGATGATGAACTTCCACACATGGTCGCGGACGACTTGCACCGCACGTTTAACCGCTTCCCATGGACCCAGCCCTTCATCAATGACTGCCACCAAAGCTCCATAGATGACAGCCACCATGAGGAATGAAGCTGGAGTGAGCAGAATCATAATTGGTTGAAGACAAATGGAGGCAAGTCCCATGGTCACCACAGAGAGTGCGGCGACGCATAGAAAGAACACCATGAACACAGCACCCACACTGAGTTGAATGATAAGCATCGCACCAAAGGCACGCCCAAAATAAGGCAGGCTATCGCGTACCAGGTCCATTAATGAGGTAGAGCCTTCGCCGCGTTCGATGCGCAAAACACCAAGTGTCACTGCATTCATGCCGACAGTCGCCAGCAAAAAACTGATGAGCATACCTAGAAGGAGCACGACCACCCAGATCACGATGACCAACCCCATCAGGTCTTCATTGCCTTCCAATAGAAAGATGGGAGCCGCAAATGTAGCAAAGATAAAGAACGAGATTAATACAGGGATCATCAAGAGAAGCCAGAACGATTTATGCTTCCAAGTGATCTGCAACGCACGCGTTAAAACATTGCCATAATCGAAATTCATTCAAATCTCCCAATCGTTAATCCGTACATCAAAAATTGTTATTCCCACTCAATCGTCGCGGGTGGTTTGCTAGTAATATCATACACCACGCGATTGATGCCCTCCACCTCGTTCACGATGCGGCTCGAAACTTTTGCGAGCAACTCGAAAGGCAAGCGCGCCCAATCGGCGGTCATAAAATCATCGGTGACCACAGCACGGATGGCAGCTGCTTCCTGATAGGTGCGCATATCGCCCATCACACCCACAGACCGAACGGGCAACAGCACCATAAAGGCTTGCGAGGTCTGCGCGCCTTTTCCAAGAAAACCTGCTTTGGATAATTCCTCCAGAAGGATCGCATCCGCCGCCCGCAAACGGGATACACGCTCAGGCGTACACTCCCCGAGACAACGCACGGTCAGTCCGGGACCGGGGAACGGTTGCCGCCACACCAAACCGGAATTCAAACCGAGAGCTTCTCCCACCAAGCGGACTTCGTCCTTGAACAAATATCTCAAAGGTTCGACGAGTTCAAATTGCATATCTTCGGGAAGTCCGCCCACATTGTGGTGAGACTTGATCTTCTCAGCTTTATCGCGGTCTTTGCCCGAAGACTCGACCACGTCGGGATAGATCGTCCCTTGCACTAAAAATCTTGGTTGACCAACGTTCTTTGCCTCACGTTCAAACACGCGGATGAATTTTTCCCCGACGATCTTGCGTTTTTTCTCCGGGTCGGTCTGTCCCTTCAATGCGCCGAGAAAATCGTCAGCGGCGTTGACGGTAATGAGTTCGGCACCCAAGCCTTCCTGAAATGCCGAAGCGACTTGTGACCCTTCGTTGGCGCGCAAGAGTCCTGTATCCACAAAAACGCAAACGAGTTGATCGCCAATCGCTTTGTGAACCAACGCCGCCGCAACGGAGGAATCCACGCCGCCTGAAACCGCAGCGAGCACGCGTTCATTGCCAACCTGCTCGCGAATCCGTTTGACGCTGTCTTCGATGATGTTGGCAGGAGTCCAATCGGGAGTCACGCCGCAGATGTCGATGGCGAAATGTTTGATAAGTTCGGTTCCGTTCGGGGTGTGATGCACTTCGGGATGGAACTGCACACCGAAATATTTGCGTTTCATATCACCCATCGCCGCGTAGGGACTGTTTCCACTTTTGGCGAGTGCCACAAACCCTTCAGGGAGTTGGGTTACTTTATCGCCATGAGACATCCAGACTTTGGATATCGCATCCAACATCGTGCCGGGAATCAACGGCGTGATCTCAGCGTGACCATATTCGCGCTGTGCAGACGGATCCACTTTGCCGCCGAGGGCGTGGGTGAGGGCTTGCATGCCGTAACAAATGCCGAGGATGGGAAGCCCGCTTTCGAGGATGAATTTTTGAATGAAAGGCGCGTTCTCTTCGTAGACGGATTTGGGTCCGCCGGAGAGGATAAAACCTTTGGGGCTGATGGAGAGGATCTTTTCCTGCGGTGCATCCCACGGGAACATCTCGCAATAGACTTGCGACTCACGTACACGTCTTGCAATGATCTGAGCGTATTGGGAACCGAAATCGAGAATAGCAATAGAGTTCATGTATTAATCCCGTAGGGGCGGGGACTTGGACCACAAAGTGGTATTACCCCGCCCCTACATATCTGATATCAAATGAAAATGCAAATGCGGAAAGTCTTGATACTCGCCGCCGTTGACGATGAGTCGATAGGCTTTGAGGTCAAGTTCTTTCACGAGGTTTTGCACAGTGGAATATAAGTCTGTGAGAAAGGCGTTGTCGCCTGGGTCGAGGTCTGCCAGCGTTTGGACCTGTCGCTTTGGGATGAGAAGGATGTGAACCTTATAGCTTGGCGAAGGATGATGGAACGCGATC
>JBEBCV010000439.1:0-5099 GCA_041157505.1 Chloroflexota bacterium
GCTTGATTTCGGACCACCACCATCTTCTCTGGCGGATGAAAATACATTTTGACTCGCGATCGCTTGCTTATCTGGTTCAGCAAAATGAGCGTGTCTTTGATGATCTCATCCACTCGCAAGACTTCCAATTGTGGCTTTTTGGCAATTTTGCCAAAAGTTCCCACCGTGCCAACGATCTGACGGATATCCTGCTCAATATTGACGACTTCATTCCGAATAGTTTCGTATTTGGATTGCGACGGGTCTTTCTCTGCCTGTACTAGAGCTTTACGTAAGTTGTTCGATTCGTATTGTAGCGGAGCAAGCAGATTATTGATCTCATGGATCATGCCGCTTGCCAAATTTCCGATCAATGCCGAGCGCTGCATCAATGCCGAACGTTCGCGCAGATCAAGCTGGTCAAGAGTAGCGCCAACCGCCAGCGACATCCCTTCCGCATACATTCGAATTTCATCCCCAAATTGTTTGGGGTGCTTGTCCATTGCAAAGAGAGCATATTTTAGTGATGATTGGGTCGGTACTGCTACGCCGATACAAGACACCATTTCAGGGCTGAACTCAACCAGATATTGGAATCGCTTTTTTTCTCTCTCAACAAGTTCATTGATAAACACCGCTTCACCATCTTCTGCGGCATCTCGCACCGGGCTGTGTAATAACTGACTGATGGCATTCTTATTGATCAGACCATCGCCTGCTCGCTCAACTATGTTCACTTTGCGGTGTGCAGGATCAAATGAAAAGAGAAAAACCTGCTCGACACCCAAATGTTTCCTGTACGTGATCAATAATTTATGAATGGCACGTTTGGTATCCCATTTTGAAGTGGGGAACTGGGAGATCGTTTCTTTGTTGCTGGCTAGACCTGTTTGGTCTTTATTGCCCATCAAAAAAACAGCCAGATCTTCAGGTACAAGTGGTTTGTAAAATAACGAGCCGCCTCTGTCCATCACAGTCTCAAGTTCTGTACGAACTTCACTGGCACGCGCCCAGTCAGTGGCATTCACTACTTGAATTTGGGGGTAATGGTCGAGAATATAATTTGCCAACTCTGTTCCACTCATCCCCGGCAAGCCTACATCGATCAATGTGATCTCTGGTTGCATCTTCGATAAAAACTCGAGCGCCTCTTCAGCGCTCTGAACACAATCGACATGTTGACCCATTTCTCGCAGCCAACCACACACTGCCTGAGATTGCGGATCTTCATCTTCGACAACAAGGATATGTTTTTTCGGGATGCCATCTTTCGGGAACTGACCGATATGACTTCCCATCTCGAACGCAGCCGATGCCTGACTCAGCACTACAGTTTGATCTGCCACTGAAATATCTTCGACAGGTGCAGGACTCAACTCAATATGACGTTGTTCATGGTCTACATCATGGATAGTGACGTAGACCTTATCTCCAAACCAGAACAGGTCATGGATCGATTGCGGTATCTTGGCTGGGATGCGTGACTTGTGAAGCAGCCCGGTAATGCCTGCATCCAGTTCGATGAATGCACCATACTCATAAACCCCGGTGACGGTTCCTTCAAGCACCTGGTTTTTTCCAAGCCCTTCGAAGAAATCATCCCAGGGATCATATTCCAACAAACGCAGACTGAATTCACGTACTTCGCCTTTTTTGATCGGGATGGCGGCTGCATACCCATCCCAACCAACGGGATATTCATCTTTCCAGTTTGAGTTATCTTTCCAGGATACCTCTCGAGCGCGGATGATACCTTGGTCACCATTATCCAGCATGACAGAAAGACCCTGCAGCATGTGCCGGGTAACACGAACGTGGACGATTTCTCTTGTTTTCTTATTGTTCATGGGTATCAGATAAAAACTCTAAGGTTCGATAAAGTTCGCACCCGGCAGACCAGTTTCAGGTCGCAGGGGGAGGCGGAAGACCGAAAATACTTCGTCGAGGTCAGCCAGATCATCCATCCGTCTTTTAGGTGGAGTCAGGTTCAATAATCGCAGGTCTTGAATCCAATCTGCTGCTTCATCTTGTGTTTCAGGGAAGGTTGCATGAAATCCGGGCAGCGGAGAATTTTCTGTATTGCGGGTAAGCGCTGAACCTATGGAGCGAGAGAGGTTTTCATCCACCCCTCCTTCAGCAGCGACGTGGACTTGCAGCAGGAAGAACTTTTTCCAGGGAGATAACCGCCGTTGAACGCAATTTTCAACCCAGGGATAGTATGGGAGGAAGATAGCGGGTTTATCTTCTACTTCGTCCATCACTTTCTTCTTGATCTCCAGCAAGAGATCTTTTTCGTCTTCAAGCAGAATAGTTGGCTGCAACATAATGCTGAATATGGTTGCGCGGTCCATGCGAGCTAAAGCGCGCCAGATCTGTTCGTTTGAGCGGATGCTCGTTTGCCAGAAACCATTTAGGTAGTGAAAGCCGCGCATGGGCGGGATGAAGGTATTTTCTCTTTGAATACAAACCACACCCGGATTATTTGACAGGAGATCATTGCCTGCCAGCCTGTCATGATCGGCTTTTAATTCTGCAGGTTTGAGAATGAAATCATGCGGAAAAGTGGAGTGAATTTCGCGCGCATACCGTTCTGCGCTTTTTTCTGCCAGTTCTTTGCCAGAAGCTGCAACTTTTCCGAGAACCGCCATTTGCAGATCATTGTTGGGTCGCTTCAAACCACGAATGACCAGCGTGCGGGTGGGGAGATCGTTATCAAAATATAAGGTTTCATTGATCGCCTGCGACTCGAGGAATAGCTTAATTCGATCCATAGCTTCCTCGAGCAAGGCACCCGCATTGAACCCCCACTTCATTTTCAGCCAATCTTCGACTGGGTGGTGAAATGCCTGAAACGAAAATGTAGATTGCCAACCCTCGTGCGACTCGGTTGTTTCAATATAAGGCTTTGTCATTTTTTCGGATTAAGAAGAACCAACAAGGTGTTGGTAAGATTCTCGATCTTTTGATTGCTGGCAGGTGGAGTGTGTGAAGCTGAGCCTCCAACTTTGGGAGGTTCCGGCTGTTCAATGGTAGGGGAGTTCTCTTTGATTGCATCCAACAGATTGTTTATGGCGGTTTTGATCTCGCTTGGGTTGCGTGAATAACTGGAGTGCTCTACTGCCTGTCCAACTGCATCTACAGCTTTCACAAGCAATTCATGGCGGCGCTGGGTTTGCGAGCGCATGTTTTCGAGCAAGATATCCTGCTTTTGCGTTTCACGCAGAATTTCATTTCTCAATTTGGTTGTCTCAGCCGTCGCCTTTGCAGTGAGGCGGTCTATTTCCATTTTTTGCTCAGCTTTCAATTTCTCGATCTCATTCTTCCTGTCTAAAAGATCTATTTCGATTTGGGTTTGACGTTGTTGCGTCAATGTATTGCGCCGCATACTGACAAATTCGCTATCGCCGGTAAATTCTTTGAGTTCGATACCCTCGATGCTGATGGCTCTGGAAAGGCGATTGCGGGTGGCATGCCGCTGGGCGAAAAATTGCAGGATCTTCCCAGCTTCTTGTGAGTTGCTGCGGTCTGCAATGTCGTTGTGATTGTGGGTACGGATGTACTGTGCCAGGTCGGTTTGAAGATGCTCGATCAGCGTTTCTACCGGGCGTTCAATGCCGAGCGCAAGAACTGGGTCTACAACCCGGTACCTGAAAAGGACACGCAGAGTGAGCGCCTCTCCATCGAGCGCAATCTCAGAAACAGGTTGAGTTGAATCGGACCGGTCATGCATATCTACATAAATGATCTTGTATAAACCAGGGCGCACTTCTTGAAGCCCGCCAGTGCTCTTGGGGTCAATGGAACCATCCGGATGGACAATGATGGCAGCCGTGTTGGGAGGGAGAGAGAGATAGAATCCGCTTGCGTCTGTCAGGAAATATATGAGCCCATTGGGCACATCTAGTTCAGGACCAGTTGCGATGATCTTTCGGTTTTCAAATTTAACAGGGGGCGTACCTAAAGCACGTCCGCGATTTTCGATAGCCCTTAAGAATAATCTGCGAAGATTGATCATAATCCCTCTGTTCTTGGTGTCGTAAATGTGTTGGTTGTTTGGCGCGAAGTTTGCACAATTTATAAAAGTTTACAACTTAAAGAGGGTTTCCGCAAGACAGTTCCAGACAACATGCCCATTTGCGCTATTTGTAAGAGCAATTTGAGTTCCTGTAAATGATACAATAGTCCCGAGAATCTTATCCTAATTGGGGAGGATATTCATGAATCAACCAGCAACTATCTTAAAACAGACCTTCGGCTATGACACTTTTCGACCACTTCAAAAGGAAGTGATCGAAAATGTGATCGCACGTCGCGATACATTAGCGGTCATGCCAACTGGCGGGGGAAAGTCACTTTGCTATCAAATTCCCTCGCTTCTATTTGATGGGTTGACCGTTGTCATTTCGCCACTTATTTCATTGATGAAAGACCAGGTGGAGCAACTTCGGGCATTTGGTGTGCCCTCCGTATTTCTAAATAGTTCACTATCTCCACAAGAATACAACGAGAATATGGACTACGTGAAGCGCGGCGATGTTAAACTGCTTTATTTGGCGCCGGAAACGCTCCTCACTCCAAGAATTCTCACGCTTCTTTCCGGACTGAAAGTGGATATGTTGACCATTGACGAAGCACACTGCATCTCTGAGTGGGGGCACGATTTTCGACCTGAATACCGCCAGATCGTGGAAGTTCGCAAGAAATTTCCGAACGCCGTCTGCATGGCGTTGACGGCTACTGCCACCTCACGCGTACGGCAAGATATTCGACATACACTCAAATTTTCCACCACGAACGAATTCATCGCCAGTTTCAACCGTGAAAATCTGTTCATTGAGGTCGTGCCCAAACAAGACCCATCTCAACAAGTACGCGAGATCATTGATCGTTACAAGGACCAATCGGGCATCATCTACTGCTTTTCACGCAAGCAAGTAGATGACCTTGCCGCCTATCTTGCCTTGAAGGGATACTCTGTCCGCCCATATCATGCCGGGTTGGACGATGCAGAACGGCGCAAGAATCAAGAGGCATTCATCCGTGATGACGTTCAGATCATTGTTGCTACGGTTGCGTTTGGGATGGGTATTAACAAGCCAAACGTACGTTTCGTGATCCAT
>JBEBCV010000440.1:0-2777 GCA_041157505.1 Chloroflexota bacterium
AAGCCGCTGTAGAAAGCGGCTTTTTTTATCCTTGACATCCAGAGAAGATTATCATATACTACATTTAGTAATTACTAAAAGTTCTAAAACAAAGGTATCTTATGGCAACCAACCTCCCGCAACTCAAAAAAGATTTTGTCGAAAGCCTTAGCCAGATCAGCCGCTTTTGGGGTTTCCCAAAAGGAATGGGCGCTATTTTTGCTGTCTTGTATCTCTCCCCCACACCCCTTGCATTGGATGAGATCACAACTCGAACTGGTCTTACAAAAGGCGCAGTCAGTACCGAAGTGCGGACTCTGGCACGCATGGGGCTTGTGCATCGCTCGTCCAAGCTTGGCGACCGCAAAGACTACTACGAAGCCGAAACCGACTTTTACACATCCATCCGCTCGATCTTGAAGGAACGCCAAAACAGCGAATTTGACCGGGCACTACGGGGTGTACGCGCTGCACTGGAACAGCTTGAGTCTGGGGCTGTGACAGGAGACAAGGATGAAATCGCGTTTCTCTACGAACGCGTAAAAGCCCTGCAAGATTTCTTCGATGCCATCGATAGTCTGACCAATGCCGTGATCAAGCTGGAAAGACTTGGTTTGTCGAACGTTTCCAAAATTCTTAGTGTTTTGAAATAAAAAAAGGAAAAAACATGAACACCATAATAAGTTTTCTCATCCAGGTTTTACTTACTGTTGCCCTCACATCGATCATTGTGACGTACATCCGCCCCTATCTACGCAAAGTGTTGGTGGATCTCTGCGGAACCGAAGAGCGCGCCCAATTTTGGACCGTCTTTTCAAACATTATCCTTATTGGGTTGCCGAGTATCCTCGCACTAAATTACCGCCCTGAAGCCAGTAATCTGGAAGAATTGTTCTTTGAAGTCGCCGGCCGCCTCAGTGGAACGTTGGCAGGGTTCTTGTTCGCACTGGTCTGTGTCGGTATCGTTGTTTCGATCTTCGCATTGTTCGTTCCTCGCCCGGTGAAAGCTGAGACAAAATGAAAATCGCAGTGACAGGCGCATTCAGTTACTCTGGCAAATACATTGCCAAACGTTTACTTGAAAAGGGAGAAGAGGTCATTACATTGACCAATCACCCCAACCGACCCAATCCATTCAATGGAAAGATCAAATCGTATCCGCTAAATTTTGCAAACGAATCAGAACTGGTTGCATCCTTACAAGGTACGGATGTACTCGTCAATACTTATTGGGTACGCTTTGATAAAGGCACAAACACCCAACCCAAAGCCGTTGAAAACACAAAAAAACTGGTGAAAGCCGCTGTCAAAGCTGGTGTTAAGCGAATCGTTCACATCAGCATAGCGAACCCATCCGCAGATTCGCACCTCCCCTACTATTGGGGCAAAGCAGCTAATGAAAAAGCCGTTATAGACTCAGGTATACCCTATGCGATCCTACGTCCAACCGTATTGGTCGGGGGCGGTGAAGATATTCTCATCAATAACATCGCTTTTCTATTGAGGCATCTCCCCTTCTTCTTTATCCCTGGTAATGGCTCGTATGGAATTCAGCCCGTTCACGTTGAAGATCTAGCTGACCTTGCTGTACAAGGCGTATACAGCCAGGAGAATTATGTGATCGATGCAGTTGGTCCGGACGCATATACATTCAGGGATTTAGTGAAACTGGTTGGCGATACGATCGGTGCAAGACGTTTGTTGATCCCGGTGCCCCCACGCATGGCATTGCTCGCAGCTCAATTTTTGAGTCTTTTTGTCAACGATGTAATTCTCACTCCCGAAGAAGTGGATGGCTTGATGGGAAACCTTCTCGTCTCTAAAGAACCCGCCAGAGGAAAGATCGCTTTCAAAGATTGGTTATTGGAAAATAGAGACATTATAGGAAAGAAATATGCCTCTGAATTGAAAAAACACTACCTGTAACCCCAATGGCTCAATTCTTAGGTGATTGATACAACCCCAGAGCAGTTGGGTCCATCGATACAACCATAATACTTTATGCCCGCATCTGGTCCAGATCGATGCATCCGAAGTACCATCATCTTGCCGCAAACCGGGCAGTTTGGAACAGTATCAAGTCCTTTTTCTTTCTCTGGCTTACCAACCTTCATCACAGCCTGTTGGAATAACGCGATCACCTCTGCAGGCTCAAAAGTCTCATTCGATGGGATGTGCACCAAGGGAAGTCCGGCGTCGGCAAAGAGTTCGGCGAGGAATTTATCTGCTTCGCGCATCCCATCCTTGGCAATTGGTTTGGTCAGCTCGACCCCAAACGCCGGGGCAAAAGTTTTCTGATCACACAATAAAAAGTCCACATGTTTGCGGAAGATCTTATTGAAAAAATGGACATTCTCGTTTGGGCGCACGATCATAAAAAGATCGGTTAGTGCCACTTTGGGACAGATCACAAAACGGCTGCCCATTAGATCGGTCAACAAACGAAAAAGAGCCACTTCCTTTTTGGTTAGGAATGGCTCTCGAAGTCTGTAAGGTAGACGGCTGCTTTTGTCCTCGGTCATGATTCGATTATACGTTAGGTTTGAGTCTTCGTACAGAAATTTGACTCAACTTCCACGCATCAATTTCAGGACCTCGGGTTTGAGTGCGGCATTACAAGCCAAGCCTTCCCCATGAGTGTGTCCCTCCGTTCCATCCCAAGAGCCAAAGAATCCTCCCGCTTCCTGCATAATGACCGGGTATGGTCCACAATCATACACATCCATACGCGGATCAAGCGCCACTTCTGCGCGACCGGTGGCGACCAGCAAATATCCATATGCATCGCCCCAAGTGCG
>JBEBCV010000441.1:0-7352 GCA_041157505.1 Chloroflexota bacterium
CATTCGCGCTTTGGGCAGTGGCGGTTTGATCTTTAAAGATGGATGCTGCCACTTGCGTTTCCAATTTTCCGGAGGGCGTTGGTTCTATTTGGGTTGCAGCAGGGACAGACAAACAAGCGAGCACAAATACAAGCACAAGCAGATATGCAAATAGAGAGAATTTTTTCATTTTTCCCTTCCTTTCATAATAGACAAAAGTGTCTATTTGATTTATAGCAGGTCGTCATGGGCATTACCAGTGTTGTTCTTAATCACATATTGGATAAAAGGCACTTTTGTAATCATCGCATCCTAAAAATACTTTCCAAACCACATATTCATCTACTCGCCCTCACAAATTCTTTCAGCATAGATCTAATCTGCCGCTCAAATTGTTGACTGTAAGGCAGGGTAATCATTTTGTAATCCCTCACGCCATGATGGATATGCTATACTGATTTTAATACCAACTTTTCGTGGAATATTAGGATTAATTGGAATGTCATCAGACCTTAAAACCAAGCCTGAAACAAAGAAGCAAGGGACTAGGGTGGAGAAGGCAAAGAACAAAGGCAGCAAAATAAAAGATACTGGCAATCCAGAAGTGAAACGTAGTCGTTCCAAAACGACTGGATCAAAATCCAGAACCACTACGAATAAAACAACCTTACAAGAATTAAAAGCGGAAAATGCGTTCCTGCGCGCATCCATCGAAAAGGAAAAGAGCGAACGCAAAAAAATAGAAGAAACCACCCTGCGGCAAGCGCAAGAATTGACCTTGCTTGAAAGGGTCCGCGCTACGATCGCATCCAAATTGGAATTACCCGCTCTACTACGTAGTGTGGTCGAATCGGTCGTTGAAGTCTATGGCTATACTCATGTGAGTGTATATCTGGTTGAGGGAGAAGCTCTGCATCTCCAATACCAAGCGGGATATAAAAAGGTCATTGAGCGCATCTCTCTCAACGAAGGAATTAGCGGACGGGTTGCCCGTACAGGTCAACCCGTTCTTATACGGGATGTAAAAAAAGACCCGGAATTCATAAAAACAGGTGATGAACTCTCTTCAGAGATCACCGTTCCCCTGCTCGACGATGACCATGTCATTGGCACGTTGAGCGTAGAGAGCAAGAAAGAATTAACAGAAGCCGATTTAAATATCCTGATCGCACTGAGCGTAGATGTAGGAGTTGCTATCGGACGGGCACAGCTTTATGAAGATGTGCAAAGACGAAACCGCACCTTATCCGCTGTACAGGAATCTACACTTGCCATCATGGGGCAGTTGGGCTTGCCAGATGCGATCCAAGCCATATTGGCACAAGCCGCCCAACTGATCAATACCGAGCATGGGTATCTCTACCTTGTGCAGCCCAATGGGATGCTCCAAATGATGACTGGTATGGGTATCTACCCCAAATACATTGGAATGACGCTTGAAAAGGGTGAAGGGTTGGCAGGCAAAGTATGGAAATTTGCCGATCCTCTGATCTCAAACGACTACATCCATTGGGAGGGACGTTCTTCCAAATTCGATGGCATGCCCTTCCATGCTGTAATTGGCGTTCCACTCGTACGCAATTCAGAGGTGACAGGGGTTCTGGGGCTTGCTCATCTAAACCCTGGCAATACATTTACCAAAGACGATGTTGAGTTATTAACCCGCCTTGCACAATTGGCATCCATTGCCATTGAAAATGCGGCTTTATATACGCAGGTTCACCAGGAATTGGCGGAACGCAAACAGGCTGATGAACGATTAAGAGCAAGTGAAGAACGTCTTGCCGCAGTCATGGAAGGGAGCCAGTTGGGCTATTCTGATTGGAACATCCAGACTGGCAAAATCACACGGAATGAACGTTGGGCAAACATGCTGGGGTATTCCTTGCAGGATATCGAGAGCACGTTCATTCAATGGAACGATCTTTTACATCCCGATGATAAAGCGAAAGCGGTGAAATCTTTGCAAGATCATCTGGAAGGCAAAACTCCCATTCACCGTGATGAATATCGCCTGCGCACGAAAGACGGCAGCTATCGGTGGATTCTGGATCAAGGGCGGATCATAGAGTATGACGCACATGGTCGCCCTCTGCGCATGACTGCCACTCACACAGATATTACGGAACGTAAGCAAGCAGAACAAGCACTAAGCGAAAGCGAAGAAAAATACAGAAACCTCGTTGAACACACTCCAGCAGTAGTTTATTTAGATCATGCCGATT
This sequence comes from Chloroflexota bacterium, assembly GCA_041157505.1. Taxonomy (GTDB): domain Bacteria; phylum Chloroflexota; class Anaerolineae; order Anaerolineales; family Villigracilaceae; genus Villigracilis. The sequence goes on from JBEBCV010000441.1 coordinate 2,205, forward strand.
TAGAGGGCACGAATTTTTACATTAGCCCACAAGTGGAACATTTATTTGGCTACCCAATTTCTGCTTTTGCAGAAAACCCCACCATCTGGCACGACATGATCCACCCGGATGATTACGAGCACGCCACGGCAAGTATCGTCAATACACTCAAGAACGGACAGACCATTGAAGAATACCGCGTAATCTCCAAAGACGGTAAGGAATTATGGGTACGTGATACATCCGTATTGATCCGCGATGAGTTTAATCAGTCAAAATACATTCAAGGATTTCTTGAAGATATTACTGAACGCAAACGAGCTGAAGAAGCCTTCCGAAAGAGCGAGCAACGCCTTCAAGCGTTTTTCAACCAATCTTTAGACGGTTTCTTCTTTTGCGACTTTGGCGAACCTGTTGAGTGGAAACATGCCAGAAACAAGGATGAGATGCTTGAATACATCATCTCAACCAAGCAGTTTACAGATGTTAATGACGCCATGCTCAAGCAATATGGCATCAAACGGGAAGGATTCCTTCGGTTAACCACCAAAGATATCTTTGCTCATGATCCACAACAAGGATGGAACCTGAGGCGTGAACTCTTTGATAAAGGTCACTTGCACCTCGAAACCTACGAACGAACCGTGGATGGAACCCCGGTTTGGTTCGAAGGAGATTATGTTTGCCTGTACGACGCTCAAGAACGTATCACTGGTTTCTTCGGGATCCAACGCGACATCACAGACCGCAAACAGGCAGATACCGCCCTGCGTGAAAGTGAAAAACATCTGGAAGAAGCCCAACGCATCGCCCATCTCGGTAGTTGGACCTGGACCGCAGCCACAGATACCCCTTTCTGGTCGCGCGAACTCTGCGCGATCCTGGAAGTTGAGCCGGATCAACCTGTAACCAGTCTGGCAGAACAAGACAAACTCTTTACTGCTGATAGCATGGCAAAAATGAGAGCCGCCATAAAAAAGACCATGGATACTGGCGAGCCTTATGAGATCGAACTGGAAGGAACCAGAAGAGACGGCACCCAACGCTGGCTATTGGCACGCGGTGAACGCTGGTACAACGAGCAATGGGAAGTCATCGGTCTGCGCGGCACAGCACTCGAGATCACCGAACGCAAACAAACTGAAAACGAATTACAACGTCACATTCAAAATACACTTACGATATATGAACTCAGCCAGAACATCCACACAAGCCTGGATCTGGACCTGGTTTATCAAGAGACCCACAAAGCCATTCAAAAATTAATGCCCTGCGATGCCTTCCTGATCGCCCTATTGGATAACAATAAACAACTGATCGATGATGTGTATCTTTGGGATCAGGGAAAACGCTGGCCTCGTGATCAACATCCCATTGGAGAGGGGCTTACGAATTACATTCTTTCCACCGGAAGACCTTTGTTCGTGAACGAATGGACCGATGAACACACCCAAATGACCAACACCCTTCAATTCGGAGATATCGAGCAAGACACCCACTCCGTTCTGGCTGTTCCGTTGTTTGCAATGGATGGTTCTTGTTTTGGCGTAATGACCGCTCAAGCCTACCCGACCCATGCCTATACTTCCGAGCATGAACAACTGATCATCACCCTTGCCAACCAGGTTTCAAAAGCGATAGAGAACGCAAATCTGTTCGCAGAGGTGCAACAGGAACTCACAGAACGGAAACGTACCGAACAGGCATTACGTGAAAGTGAAGGACGCTACCGCACCTTATTCTCTGGCATGCTCGATGGCGTCTATCGCAGCACACATGATGGAAAGTTCGTGGACGTGAACCCTGCCATGGTGAAAATGTTCGGTTACTCCTCTCGTGAAGAAATGTTGTCGATCGAAATAAAAAAGGACCTCTATTTCAGCCCTGAAGAACGCAACAGCCTCTTCCTTGATACAGGACAGGAAAAAGTGGATGAGTTCCGTATGAAGCGGAAGGATGGTTCTGAAATATGGGTTGAAGATCATGGTCATTACGTCCATGATGAACAAGGTAATGTCATCTACCACGAAGGCATTTTGCGCGATATCACCGAGCGCAAAAAGGCTGAAGATGCGTTAAAACGCAGTGAAGCGTTTACCAAGTCCATCGTCGAGAATGAACCGGAATGCGTCAAGATTGTGGGGGCTGGCGGCATCTTGCAGTATATGAACCCTGCCGGGCTTTCCATGATCGAAGCAGATAGTCTTGAGCCGCTGGTTGGAAAATCGGTCTACCCCATCATTGCGTCCAAAGATCGAAAGGCATTTATTGAACTGACAGAAAAGGTTTTGAAAGGCGAGCAAGGTACGCTCCGCTTTGAGGTCGTAGGTCTAAAAGGGACGCGACGCTGGCTGGATACACATGCCGTGCCTTTGTATGATGAGCATGGAAAGGTAACTGCCCTAATGGGGTTAACGCGTGATATCACCGAACGTATGCGCGCCGCAGAAGCTGTGAGAGAAGCGGAAGAAAAGTATCGCAGCATCTTTGAAAATTCTGCAGAAGGCATTTATCAGAGTTCACCCGACGGACGATTCTTCACAGTCAACCCCGCTTTTGCCAGTATGATGGGCTATAGTTCTCCGCAAGAGATGATGCTTGCCATTACCGATATTGAGCAGCAACTATACAGCGATATCTATCGAAGAAAAGATTTCGTTCGGCAGCTTGAAGAACAAGGCAGCATCACTGGTTTCGAATATCAAATACGGCGGAAAGATGGCAAGTTGATCTGGGTTTCAGAAAATGCCCGTCTGGTGCGAAACACAGATGGAAGCGTATCCTACTACGAAGGCTTTCTGGAAGATATCTCAGCCCGCAAACAGAATGAACAGCGCATCGATAATCAGTTAAAGCAATTGAATGCTCTGCATGCCATCGACAATGCCATCAACTCCAACTTTGACCTTCGCACAACTTTAGATGTGGTGTTACGGGAAGTCATTGCCCAACTTCGAGCAGATGCCACTTCCGTCTTATTGTTCAACAAAGAAACCCATACTCTCGATTACACTGCCGGTCGTGGATTTATTTCCAAAGCCACACAGCATACGAAGCTAAGCATCGGCGAAGGATATGCCGGTCGCGTCATTCTGGACCGGAAGATGGTTCATATCCCAGACCTGACCAACACCGAAAACAATCGCCTTACCAATGCGCTAAACACAGCTGGTGAAAACTTCGTGGCATATGTTGGTTCCCCGCTCGTCGCCAAGGGACAAGTCGTTGGGGTGCTGGAGATCTTCCAACGCGCGCCTCTTGCCCCCAACCCGGATTGGTTCGACTTCCTGACCATGATCGCCGACCAGGCTGCCATCGCCATCGACAACGCCCAACTTTTCGAGAATCTCCAACGCTCGAACTTTGACCTCACCCTCGCCTATGACGCCACCATCGAAGGCTGGTCACGCGCCTTGGACCTGCGTGACCGCGAAACAGAAGGACACACCCAACGCGTCACCAATCTGACCGTGAAACTGGCGCGCCAAATGGGCATTCCCGACACGGATATTCTTCATATCCGCCGCGGTGCCCTGTTGCACGACATTGGCAAGATGGGCATACCAGACAGCATCCTGCATAAACCAGATCAACTTACCCCTGAAGAATGGGAGATCATGCGCCAGCATACCAAGTATGCGTATCAAATGCTAACCCCCATCAAATATCTCAAACCCGCTTTGGATATTCCACGTCATCATCATGAGAAGTGGGACGGCACTGGCTACCCCGAAGGTGTCAAAGGCGAGCAGATTCCCATCGCTGCCCGCATCTTCGCTGTGGTCGATGTTTGGGATGCATTGACCAGTGACAGGTCCTATCGTGATGCGTGGTCGCGGGAAAAGGTCATCGAGTACATCCGATCCGAATCCGGGAAACACTTCGACCCCAGAGTCGTCGAAACCTTCTTATCCTTTATCCTCAACGAACCGTTGTAATAAACTTCCCTTAAATGATCAGCGGCGGATGATTTCGAGATCATCCGCCGCTGTGCTATTTAATGCTTGCTGGTTTTATCTCGCCAGCACCTTTACCATGTGATAGTACTCCATATTGACCTTGCGTTTGTTGCTGATAACGTCTGCCAACGGAATGAAGTCAATACCCTTGCCTTTCAAACCGGTCATTACACCATGAGTGCCTTCTATCAAAGCTTCAACAGCTTTCACACCCATGCGAGATGCCAGCAAACGATCATACGCTGTTGGTGAACCACCACGTTGAATGTGACCCAGAATGGTCATACGGGTCTTGAAACCAAGGTCCATCTCATCGATCATCTGAGCCAGATCGGTGGTGCGGATGCCTGAACCTTCTGCATTGATGATGATGGCATGCGTCTTGCCACGGCGATATGCATCTTCCACCGCTGTCGCCACTTCCTGCTGGTCTACAGGGGTTTCAGGGATCAACACGATCTCTGCCCCACAAATAATGCCCGCCATTACAGCGAGATACCCACTGTTGCGTCCCATTGTTTCGATAAGGAAAGCACGCTGGTGAGACGAAGCCGTATCGCGCAATTTATCCACCGCATCCATGATGGTGTTCATGGCAGTGTCGGTACCAATCGCAATGTTCGTACCCCAAATATCGTTGTCAATGCTGCCGGGAATACCAATGACCTTCACACCTTGCTGTGAAAGCGCATTCGCACCGTTCATCGAACCTTCACCACCGATGACAATGAGAGCATCCATGCCAGCCTCATTCATCTTGCGGATCGCTTCACGCTGACCTGTAGGTTCCTGAAAACGCTTGCTTCGGCTGGTAAGGAGCACCGTCCCACCGCGCTGAAGAATACCACCTACGTCACGTGCGCCCATCTGTTTGAACTCACCATTAACGAGCCCTTCGTAACCGTGCATGACGCCGATCACATTCATATTGTTTGCCAGTGCCGTACGCACCGCGGCACGGATCGCCGCATTCATTCCGGGCGCATCACCGCCTGAGGTCAATATACCAATTGTAAATTTATCAGCCATTTCAATTTTCTTTCTTTATCACAAAAGTATCAAAATCGCGCGCCACCACTGTATTTTGGAAAATGGTCTGTGCTTCTGCAAGCACATCTTTTCCGCGATAACGCCGCGAAATATGCGTAAGAATTAGTTTTTTAACCCCGGCTTTTTGGGCAAGTTCCGCACCCAGTTTGGCGGTAAGGTG
>JBEBCV010000442.1:0-6256 GCA_041157505.1 Chloroflexota bacterium
TAGTTATTGGGGCCGGCAACTCCGGCTGCGACATCTCGGTGGAAACCGCGCGTGTTTCATCATTTACAGCCATGTCCATGCGGCGCGGACAGTACATCGTGCCCAAGTTCGTTTTCGGTCAGCCGCCCGATGTGGTCAACGCACGTTTCGCCTGGCTGCCAGCATGGATGCGTCTGCCCTTCTTTTACCTGACCCTCAAACTTGCCGTTGGCAATTACGAAGATTACGGTTTGCCAAAACCCAAGCATGGCATTTTGAATGCGCACGTGACCAACAATTCAGAAGTTCTATACGCCATCCGTCACGGAAAAGTTCACATCCGCCCGGATATTAAACGCTTCCATGACAAAAAGGTCGAGTTCGTGGATGGACATGTTGAAGAATACGACTCGATCATCGCCGCCACTGGATTCAAGATCTCGCTTCCATTCTTTAGCCCAGACCTGCTCTCCATCGAAGATGGTGTTCCACCGCTGTATAAGAATGTCTTCCACCCCGACCACCCATCGTTATGTTTCATCGGTCTCGTGCAACCACTTGGCTCGATCTGGCCCCTTTCAGACCTGCATGCGAAACTCGCCGCGAATTACATTATCGGCAATTACAACCTGCCCAAAGATATACGTCAACGCATTACACGTCATATCGAATACATGAAAAAACATTATGTCAACTCGCCGCGCCACAGTGTCGAAGTAGAGTTCCATCCTCACATCGCTGAGTTGAAGCGCGAGATTCCCAAGTCTGCGCCGGAGTGGAAAGAAATTCACTGACCGAATAGATTAGGTAAGTTCTATCGAATATAATTTACACTGTGGAACAGCATCAGCAAACTTCTGATCTAGAAAAAAAAATCCCCGCGCGGATTCCCCGCTGGGGAATTTTCGTTTCGGTGTTTACGCCAATCTATATTGTCGCTGCCATAGCCGTTTTTAATTTGGGAGATTATCTGATTGCGATCGACAGCCATCGTCTCCTTTTTCTCTTCGGACTTATCCTTGTCTACGTTATAAGTGGTATTTCCTTTCTTTCTAGACCTTACTCCATCGATGCCCGTTCAGAAACCGATGACATTTCTCTTCCCCAACAAATCCAGCCCTTATTTTCCGATGAAATCGATATTCTCGTCGATACAATGTCCAAGATGCAGAAAAACCTAAAGGTAAAGAACGGTGAATTGATCGAGAGTCGTGAAAAAATGCAGGAACTTGCACGTACCACCCTGCGTGCCCAAGAAGTGGAACGTCGCTATATTTCTCGTGAATTGCACGATCAAGCCGGGCAGTTGCTTGTCAGCTTGCGGTACTCTGTTCAATCGCTCATCTCAGATCTTCCACCTTCAGGGGACGCTCCAGATATACATTTAACCAACGACTTGAGTGCAAGACTCTCCTACATGATCGTTCAGATCGATAAGACCCTGAATACGGTCCGCGCACTTTCTCATAAAATACGCCCTTCGCTCTTGGATGTAGGTGACATCAACCTGGCAATGCAGGAATATTGCAATGAGTTCCAAGAGGGGAAAAGGATAAATATCGAATACAAGGGGTCTGCAATTCCGCATATCACAGAAGAAACTGCCATAGCACTTTTCCGATTTCTTCAAGAGTCCCTTACTAATGTGCTCAAACATGCAGAAGCAACTCATGTATGGGTCACCCTCACCAGTGAAAATGGCTGGGCACAAATGACCGTTGAAGACAACGGCAGAGGCGAACTAACAGCGATTGGTCAAAAGGGAATCGGCATTCTAGGCATGAAAGAAAGATTTCTTCTTTTGGGTGGGACAGTCGAAGCAAATTCCAGTAAAAATGGCTTCATCATTACTGCACAAACACCCTTGTAGCCTCATAGGCAGTTGTACTCCCTCCCCGTCAAAATAAAAATTACCAAATATACTCAAGCCTTGTAAAGGTTTGAATGTTCATGAGCTCTCCCATCAAGGTCGCAATTCTCGAAGACCACCAAAGCATCATCGATGGCTATCAATTGCGATTGGATGATGCCAGCGGTATAAAAGTGGTGGGAACCGCTTCCAATGGCGAAGAATTGAACTCCATGCTGGTGCAGCATCCTGCCATTGACGTTCTTATCATGGACATTACTGTGCCATCATCACCAATCAATGAAAACCCCATTCCCATTCTGCAGTATGTTCCACAGATCCTTGAAGGCAAACCCAACCTCAATATCCTGATCATTTCCATGCATAAGCAGGCTTCTCTCGTCAAAGCGTTGGCAGATGTGGGTGTCAGCGGATATATATTCAAACATGATAGCGACTCGATCCGTAGGCTTCCTGCCATTATTCGGTCAATATCGTCGGGGCAGAAATACTTTACCGATAACTCGCATGGCGAGATCCACACAGAGAACGCAGCCAAACAAATACTGACCGGCCGCCAGTTACAAGTTCTCGCCTTTTGCGCAGCGAACCCGGATCTCTCCACAGATCAAGTTGCCACAGAATTGGGAATTGCCAGTTCTACCATCCGCAACTTGTTATCAGAATCATACGAGCGTCTCAATGTACATACGAAAGCTGCAGCCATCGCCAAAGCCCGTATGTTGGGGCTCATTCCATAACTTTACAGCCGAGCGCGAACCTGTGGAGGGGAAACGCCTCGGAAAGAATGGAACAGTGGAGACGCTGTTCCAAAGGGGTATCACGAATCCGCCGGAGACGGCGGATTTTACTTTCTCAATTTATAATCGCAACATGCCGATTGAGCACACTATAGAAATCAAAAAATTAGTCCGCGCAAAACGCCGAACTATCGCCCTAATCGTCGAACGGGATGGGAGTCTAACAGTCCGCGCACCAAGAAGAGTCACTTTACAAGACATAGAGCGATTCATTCACGAAAAAACGGATTGGATCTTGCGCTCGCGTGAAAAACTCAAAGCCATTGTTGAAATCCCCAAAAAGCAATACATGGATGGAGAATGCTTTCTTTATCTAGGGCAGGATCACGAACTACGCCTCGTACCGCCTCAGCGGCCTGCTCTAAAATTCGACAGTGGATTCACACTGTCAACTTCTGCGCTAGAACGCGGTGAGCAGGCATTCATCAAGTGGTACAAAACCCAGGCGTTGACCGTCTTTACCGAACGTGTAAACCACTACGCCACCCTGCATGGACTGACACCCAAACAAGTTAAGGTCAATTCTGCTAGAACTCGCTGGGGTTCTTGCAGTGCAGACGGCACCATCAACTTCACCTGGCGGCTGGTAATGGCTCCGTTGGATGTGATTGATTACGTCGTTTTACACGAGTTGGCACATATAAAAATCAAAAATCACTCCCCGCGATTCTGGAAGTTGGTAGAATCTCTTTGCCCCGATTTCAAACGTCACCGCAAGTGGTTGAGAGAACATGGCGAAAAATTAAACTTGTAGGTCACGACCTACAGATCCATATGGAGACCTTATATGCTGCCTGAAACCCTCATCGAAGTCCGCGACCATACCGAGCCAGATTACAAACCCCTGATCGATTATCAGTCGTGGCGCGTGGCACTGATGAACTATACCGAAGACCTTACCCCCGATAAGATCAACCGCATGCAAAAACACACCGAAACCGATGAGGTCTTCGTGCTTATGACCGGACGTTGTATATTATTTATCGGAGAAGGGGAAGAAGCGGTGACAAAAGTCCATGCGGTGGATATGGAACCGTACAAGCTATATAACGTCAAACGTGGCGTGTGGCACTCCCATACCTTTAGCAAAGACGCGCGCGTGTTGATCGTGGAAAATCGCGATACCGTGGTAGAAAATTCTCCATTCGTGGGGTTATCAGAAAGTCAGTGCAAACAAGTGGTGGAATTGGCAAAACAATTGTGGAAATAATGATATAGGAGCGGGGTTTCCCCGCCCCTACGTTTTTACCCAAATTCAAACGTCGGCATGCCTTCATATTTCGTTTCAACCTTGAACAATCCGCCAGAGAGCGGGTATTTGTTTAGGTCCGATTCACTCATCCCCTTCCGCGCCGATGTGACATACAACTCGTTTCGGTTCTTCCCGCCAAACACTGGGCAGGATGATTGCAAGGCAGGTACGGGGATCTGTTCCAACAATTGCCCTGTATTCGGGTTCCAGCGTGTGACTTGCGCCCCACCCCACATGGCGATCCACAAATTTCCCTCGGTATCCGAGGTCATGCCATCTGCCCAGCCAAGTGACTTGGGGACATCAAACGCTTTTCGTCGATTTGCGATCTCGCCGGTTTTCACATCATAATCGTAGGCGCGGACCTCACAAGTTGGCGTATCAATATAGTAGAACGTCTTGTGATCAGCGCTCCATGCCATGCCATTCGAGATGGTCACATCACGGAATAGAACGCGGTTGGATTTTCCATCATAGGAATAAACTGAACCTGTTGGGTCTGTCTCGTTCATATCCATTGTGCCGGCGATCAGGCGACCTGTGGGGTCACACTTGCCATCGTTCATGCGGTTTGTAGCAGACTCAGGTAGAGTGACAAGAACGGTCTGCTGGGAAGTAGCAGGGTCAAAGTCCATGAAAGAGGCGCGTTTTCCTACGATGAGATGTCCATTTTGGGTTGGGGCTAGGCATCCAATATAGTCATCCAACTCAGTCAACACTTCCCCACCGGCATAAATTCTTTTTCCAAGAATATCGACCCAGTATAAGGTTTGGGTCTTTTCATCCCATGCGGGACCTTCACCCAATGTGGCTTTGACATCAAAAAGAATTTCCGTTTTCATTAGAACCAATTCCTTTTGTAGAAGACATAGGTTGCAAGAGCTGTCAGCCCTAATGACAAACCGATAACAGTAAGGAACGCGTAAGGTTGCCCTTCACCAGGAAGGGCAACGTTCATTCCATAGAATGATGCGACGATGGTCGGCATGTTGAGGATGATAGTGAGCGCTGCAAGCGCTTTCATGACCACATTCAAATTGTTGGAGATGATCGAAGCAAAGGCATCCATCATGCCGGAGAGAATTTCGGTGGCGATGCTGGTCATTTGAATGGCTTGTTGGTTTTCGGTGAGCACATCTTCGAGCAGGTCCTGGTCTTCTTCGTAATAGTTGAAGAGCTGGGTCTTTTGTACGCGTTCCATCATCACTTCGTTCGAACGAAGTGCAGTAGCGAAATAGGTAAGGCTTTTCTGATACTTGAGCAGTTCAAGTAATTCGCGATTCTGGGTGGATTTTTGCAAGCGGTCTTCAACGGCTTCGGTGGCGCGATTAATATCGCGAAGCAGGTTCAAATAGCGAACGGCAGTTTCTAAGAAGATATAAAGGGTGAGGCGGTAGCGTTTGCCGGTCTTCATAAAGCGATGCTTGCCATTGGTGAGAGCTTTGAAGACATCGCTATCATAGCGACAGACGGTGATGATCTTATTCCCGAGAATCATGATCCCAAGTGGGACAGTGTTGTATGGAATATCGCTATCAGGTTGGTAAATGGGAATGCGCAAAAGGATGAAGGTGTAATCTTCATCGCGTTCCATACGTGCCATTTCATCCTGGTCGAGGGAATAATTAATATAATCCATATCCATCCCCCAATTGACCAATTTTTCCATCTCATCGGATGTTGGGTCTACAACATTGACCCATGCTCCGTTTGCGATGGCATCGAGCCTTTCGAGCCCGTTTTCGGTGGTCTTGTAGATGCTCAGCATGGCAGCCTCCTTGCGTGAAATAGTCACGCAAGGGCGCACCGCGCACCTACGTGACGTTTATTGATAATATAAACGCGTGCCATCCACCTATACTTGGCGGATTATTATCAGCAGAGCCTAAATCACTTTCGTCGTTGGTATACATGATTCTTAACCGCGCCCATTTTACGCCCGTTGATGAAATTGCACAACCGATTTCACGAATGGAATTTCCCGGCTCTTTGTTGGACGATAGACAGTAACTTTGGGCAATGACGTATCGTTCAACAATACTTTTATATGTATCCCAAATGCGCCAACGCTTGAAATAGCACGGCTACATGCAAAGCATGTTTGAATTTGCCGTTTCGCACCATGCCAAGCAGTTCATCCAATTTGACAAGATGGACTTCGATCTCTTCGGTCTCATCGAAATGCTGTTCACCGGTCAGTTCAACATCGGTGGCAAGATAACAAAATAGCGTATTCTCCTGAATTGCCGGGTTTGGATAGATGCGCCCCACCTCGACAAAATTTTCAGCCGAATAGCCTGTCTCTTCCATCAACTCACGCCGCGCACCTGCTAGCGGATCCTCACCTTCGTCCAC
>JBEBCV010000443.1:0-2747 GCA_041157505.1 Chloroflexota bacterium
CCCATCAGGATGGACCTGGCGGAGCTCACCTTGCAGGCCCTGGCGCATGGGGGAACATTGAACTCTTAAGCGTGGAAGAATTGACCCAAACCGCTGGATTGGTTGCCGATGTGGCTGTCAACCCGGCAGGGACCTATGCTTTCTTGGCTAACTGGGGTGAAGCAAAATGTGCGCTCAATTCGGAAGCAGGCGGACAAAACAAACCCGATGCAGGCGCATGGATCGTTGATATCCAGGATCTGAGCGACCCGAAGACGGTTGGGTTCATCCCATCCAGTCAAGACACCCGTCCAGGGGAAGGTATGCAAGTTGTAAATATAACCACCCAGTTTTTTAACGGTGATCTTTTGGTGATGAACAATGAACAATGTGGCAAGAACGGCAAAGGCGGCGTATCACTTTATGACGTCACCAATCCCCTTAAACCGGTCAAGGTCTCGGAACATTTTGGCGATCGCGGCGGGATCTCTGCAGGCGACACCAATGATATCCATAGCGCATTCGCATGGGATACCGGCAATAATGCGTACGTGGTCATGACGGATAACTTCGAAGGTGCCGACATTGATATTCTTGATATCACCAAACCCAACCGCCCAAGATTGATCGCAGAATTGGATCTCAACACCGCTTTTGGCGGCGTAGTCCGACAAGCTTCCCCTGCAAATCTGACCGAGGTCTTCCTGCATGACATGGTCGTGAAGCAGATCAACGGAGATTGGGTCATGTTACTGTCCTATTGGGATGGTGGGTATGTTCAACTTAATGTCAACGATCCTGCCAACCCGACCCTGATCGGCGACACCGATTACGATGCCATCGACCCGGAATTGCTCGAATCTTCCGGTTTGGTCAGAGTCCCCGAAGGCAATGGACATCAAAATGAGTTCACGATAGACAATAAATTCTTTATCGGTACAGATGAAGATTTTGCCCCCTATCAAACAGTTGCCACCAACACAACAGAAGGCGTTGATTTTGTAGCAACTCAAGGTTCAGATACACCTCAGATAAATAATGTCACTTCTCTCATTGGACAAACGGTCTTCGTAGGGCGGGCATGCATTGGCGACCCAGTCGTACCTGCTGCTGGTGCGGCAAAGATCGCCCTTGTAGAACGCGGTCTCTGCACATTTACAGAAAAGATGGCCAATGTGGAAGCCGCTGGCGGGTATGACGGAATCGTGGTATTCAACCGTGAAGGCTCAGATGCCTGCAGCGCACTGCTTACCATGTCGATCGAAGGCAACATCCCCGCGATTTTTGTTGATCGCGCTACTGGCTACGCACTAGCAAATGACGGCTCCTATAACGAAGCCGCCTGTCTTGCCGGCAGCGGACTAGCGCCATTCGCTCTTGGAACTCTGGGTGACTCGATCAGCGTCACAGCTGAGTTCGATGGATGGGGTTATGTTCACCTGTTCAGCAACACATTGGTTGGCGGCAAATTCGCTCAGATCGACACCTATGCAATCGACGAAGCTCACATGCCTGCTTTTGCATCTGGCTTCGGTGATCTTTCTGTCCATGAGGTTGCTACAGACCCGCAAAATGCCAACTATGCATATCTGTCCTATTATTCTGGCGGATTGCGCTCATTGGAAATTCAGTGCGCGAATCCCCTTGATGTAACTACCTGCGAACGAGTGGAGGTCGGTGGTTATCTTGATCCAGATGGCAACAACTTCTGGGGCGTCGAGACCTTTGTTCGCAACGGTGAAACGATCATCCTCGGCAGCGACCGAGATAGTGGATTGTGGATCTTCCGACGCACACCCTAATACATAACTATCTTTGACAAAAAAGACTGGCAGGGAAACCTGTCAGTCTTTTTCTTTAATTTCATTGAGATGGGAATTTTACAAGAGCGCGCTTCGGAACTCCGCCGCAAACTGCTTCGCTGTTTCAACAGGCTTTTGGCTACTCCCGATCATTTTCACGCACGCCGAGCCGACGATGATTCCATCCGCGAGTTGACCGACCTGTTTGGCTTGCTCGGGCGTGCCGATACCAAATCCCACGCACACCGGCGCGGAGGTATGTGCCCGCACACGAGCGATCAAATCGCCAAGGTCGTTTGAAACTTCCCTGCGTTCACCTGTCACACCTGTGACCGAAACCAGATAAATAAATCCCTTCGCATTTCGGGCAATCGCTTCCATGCGCTCATCGGGCGAGGTTGGCGCGAGCATTTGAATCAACGGCATATCGCCTTTGATGGACTGAAACTCCTCCGCTTCTTCAAGTGGCAGATCTGGGATGATGAAACCGTCCGCGCCTGCTTCCTTCGCGTCGCGGATAAATTTCTCCAATCCGTATGCAAGCATGGGGTTGTAATATCCCATCAAAATCAGTGGAATGGTCACGCCACGCTTACGAAGTTCTTTCACTGCCTCAAGCGATTTCTTGACCGTAATCCCCTTCTCCAAAGCAACCTGCGTGGCTTGCTGAATCACAGGTCCATCGGCTAGAGGGTCAGAGAAAGATAATCCCACTTCGATCAAGTCCGCGCCGTTTTTCGCCAATGCTTCGATCACATCCACTGATGTTTCCAAATCGGGATATCCCAAAGGGAAATAAGGCATAAAGATAGGTTTCTTCTGAAAAGCAGTTTCAATTCGGTTCATAGGAATTTCCTCAATTGATGATCACACGGCTTTGTTCCACCACGGCTGATGGCGCGAACAAACGGATATTTGCTTCAATCGCTCGTAATTGCGCTTGCACAGATTCAACTGGAACATCCA
>JBEBCV010000444.1:0-2725 GCA_041157505.1 Chloroflexota bacterium
TGCTTCTGCAACCCCGGTGCTGGTGAGATCGCCCTCGGCATCTCACGCGTGGAGTTGGATGTCTGCTTTACCCGCCCCGAGCACAAAGACGTCATGTCCATCGATGAGTTCCGCAGATGCATTGACGGCAAGTCATCAGGAGCCGTACGTATTTCTGTAGGCATGGTCACGAATTTCAATGATGTACAGGCGTTGTTGACGTTTGCAAGAGGGTTGCTTTCGTAATATATCATCCTGAGCGAAGCAAAGGATTTCTACGATAATCTCAGAGACCCTTCGCTATCGCTCAGGGTGACAATCATGGTGTCATGCTGAGCGACAGCAAAGCATCTCTACCACTATTCCAGAGATCCTTCGGTCGCGAAGAGCGCGCTCCCTCAGGATGACAATATGAGAGGGGTATATGAAAAAGTACTACGTTTACATTATGGCGAGCAAATCACGTGTTATCTACACAGGTGTAACCAACAACCTTGAGCGGCGAGTAGATGAACATAAGAATAAACTTGTAGAAGGGTTTACCAGTAAATACAATGTAAACCGGCTAGTATATTTTGAAGAAACTAATGATGTTAACGCCGCTCTTAATCGCGAAAAACAAATCAAAGGCTGGTTACGCGCCAAAAAGATTACCCTGATAGAATCGGTTAATCCAACATGGAAAGACCTTAGTTTGGAATGGTATTCTACGCCTGTTGAGCCAAGAGAACCTTTTTAAGATGTCATCCTGAGCAAGATCTCTACCACCATCCCAGAGACTCTTCGCTCCGCTCACAGTGACATAATGGAGAATTTATGAAAATCCAAAACATCCAACTCATGTATGAATACAACTACTGGGCGAGCAAACGTATATTCAACGCTGCGAAAAATATCACCCCAGAACAACTCCTCGCCCCTGCAGAATTCCCATACGGGAACTTACGCGCCACCCTCGTCCACCTCATCGATGCTGAATATGGCTGGCGCGGCTTGTTCGAGAACAACAAGTTTAACGACGACCTAAATCCAGAAGACTTTGCCGATGTTCAATCCATTATTGAACGGGCGCAGATCGAAGAGCAAGCCATGCGTGCCTATCTCAACGGACTGACCGATGAAGATATGGAAAGTCACAAGAAATATATTGCTTTTAACGGCGAACCACGCGACCGCATCTTGTGGCACTGCTTGTATCATGTGGTCAATCACGGCACACAGCACCGCAGTGAAGCCGCCGCCATCCTCACCCATTTCAACGCATCCCCGGGTGATATTGATTTCACCTTCTTCCTGATCGATACAAAATCATGAACGGACAAACCCGCACAAATATCAAGCCCGGCATGACCGTGCTGATCGTTCTTAAACAAGACCAGCGCACAGGCAAACTCACCAAGGGCATCGTCAAAGACATTCTTACGAAGTCACCCACTCACCCGCATGGCATCAAAGTCCGCTTGATGGATGGACAGGTGGGACGGGTGAAAGAAATTGTAATTTCTGCGTAAGTAATTCTTTTTGAGGTCATGTTATCAATACGTAATGACCACACCCAAACTCAACTACGACCAGATCGCACAACAATACAATCAACGTTACCCTGATTCTCAAAACTGGGAACGCGGACAAGCCCTGCTCGACCTAGCCAAACAAGTAAAAGCCCAAGCCATATTGGAAGTAGGCAGCGGCACCGGCTTTTGGCTCAACCTGCTCAACCAGACAAATGCAACGCTCTACGGTCTGGATTATTCGATGGGCATGATCCGCCAGGCAAAGCGACAGCCCGCGCTTCTCCACCTAAGCCAAGGCATGGGTACCCAACTCCCATACCGTTCCTCCACCTTTGACCTCATCTATTGCGTAGACGCCATTCACCATTTCGGCGATCATCGCGCGTTCATTGCCGAAGCGTTTCGCCTGCTCAAACCGGGCGGCGCATTGGCGATCATCGGGCATGACCCACATCAGGGTGAATCCAACTGGTATATCTACGATTACTTCGACACCGTCTATGACACGGACTTGCGCCGCTACCCGGCTGGCAATTCGGTTTTGCAATGGATGGAACAGGAAGGCTTTCACAACATCTCTTCGCAAACCGCAGAAAATATAAATAACATTCACGTAGATGACGCTGTTTTGAATGACCCATTCCTCAAACACAATGCCACCTCACAACTGGCATTGCTGGAAGAAGATGTTTATCAGGCTGGTCTGGAAAGAATTAA
This sequence comes from Chloroflexota bacterium, assembly GCA_041157505.1. Lineage (GTDB taxonomy): Bacteria > Chloroflexota > Anaerolineae > Anaerolineales > Villigracilaceae > Villigracilis. Next base: position 2,211 of record JBEBCV010000444.1, read on the forward strand.
GCAGGCTCTTGCTGCCGCAAAAGAGAAAAAGGAGCGCATCGTATTCCGTTCCGAGATCAACGTGAAGATGTTTTTGGGATATAAATAATAAGAAAACGCCCGATCCTGTGCAGGTCGGGCGTTTTTCGTTCCACATGCTATACTTCGAAAAAATCTAATCGCCCTGGATACAACATGAAGACAAAATTTGCATCGTGGCTTTTTATTCTTCTATTTCTAACCGCGTGTTCATCATCTGCCCCTCAAGCAGAGGCAGAGGTAACACCAAAACCGCAACAAAATCCGCCAACCGCTACAATTGAAGTGACGTCTACTGTTGAAGTGCTGCCTACAGTTACGCCCGCCTGTATCTCTCAAGAACCCTCCGAAGCGGATATTGACCAGGCGCTCAGTTTCACAGGACAGGTCTTTGAACAAGACGATTGGGAACAATCTTATACCGTTTCAGAAGACCGTGTTTCGGTTTCTTGGTTCAGCAACTCGCTGGGCGCTGTTGCTTTTATGGAAGCCCTGAT
>JBEBCV010000445.1:0-5742 GCA_041157505.1 Chloroflexota bacterium
GGCTGAACACGTCAGCGTTTCAAAAATTTCAAACTACATCGGGCAAGATATTGTCCTTAAAGGCTGGGTCTACAACCGCACAGACAAGGGCAAGTTGGTCTTTTTGCTCGTGCGTGATGGCTCGGGCTTCATCCAGTGCGTTGCCTTCAAAGGTGACCTGTCGCCCGAACTCTTCGAGACCATCTCCAAACTGCCGCAGGAATCGTCCGTGATCATCACCGGCTCCGTCCGCGAGGATAAGCGCGCGCCCGGCATCCCCGGCGGATTTGAAGTCGGCATCAAGGACTTGCAGGTCGTCCAAGCCGCCGGGTTGGATTACCCGATGGCACTCAAAGACCACGGCGTGGATTTCGCACTCGACAACCGTCACTTGTGGATCCGCATGCAGAGTCAATGGGCGATTCTGCGCGTGCGTGTGCGGGTCATGTCGGCTGTGCGCGAGTATTTGGATGGTCAGGGTTTCTTCAACCTCGACACCCCCATCCTCACCCCCGCCGCCGCCGAAGGGACGACGACTCTCTTCGAGACCGAATACTTTGACGAAGGCTCCGCTTTCCTGGCGCAAACAGGTCAACTCTACAATGAGGCGAATATTTTCGCGTTCGGAAAAGTCTATTGCTACGGTCCCACCTTCCGCGCGGAGAAGTCCAAAACGCGTCGCCATTTGACCGAGTTCTGGATGCTCGAACCCGAGATCGCTTTCTGCGACCTTGACCAACTCATGGATATCGAAGAAGGACTCATCACCCACATCACCCAATCCGTGCTGAAAGATTGCGCCGCTGAGTTGAAATTCCTCGGGCGCGATATTTCTCAATTGGAGAAGGTCACGGGTCCGTTCCCGCGCATGTCCTATGACGATGCAGCAAAATATCTGATCGACCTCTACGAAAAAGAGACCGACCCCGAACGCAAGGAATTGCTCAAGTTCGAATGGGGTATGGACTTCGGTGCTCCGCATGAGACTGAGATCACCAAATTACACGATAAGCCCGTCTTTGTGTATGGCTATCCCTCCGCGGTCAAAGCTTTCTACATGGAACCGTGGGAAAACCGCCCCGAAGTCTGCAAGAGCGTGGACTTGCTCGCTCCTGAAGGCTACGGCGAGATCTGCGGCGGCTCCGAACGCATGAGCGACCCAGATAAACTTCTGGCACGCATCCAAAAGGAAGGTCTGCCCGAAGAGGCTTTCAAGTGGTATTTGGAACTTCGCAAGTACGGTTCCGTCCCCCACGCAGGTTTCGGAATGGGCACCGAGCGCGTCACCGCCTGGATGTGCGGCATCGAACACATCCGCGAGGCGATCCCCTTCCCAAGAACGATCAAGAGAATTTACCCGTAGATCTGACGTAAAAATAAAACTAGAAAAACAGGTAGACACGTAAAAAACGGTCTACCTGTTTTCATATCAATTACTAACTTATCTACTGGTCATCTGATACTTACTCACGGAATGACAATCACCTGTCCCACAAAGATCAGGTTGGGATTCGTCAGATTTGGATTAATCGCTTTGATCGCATCCACAGTCACACCGTATTTTTGAGCAATAGTGCCTATCGTATCGCCTTGCTTAACGGTATGTGTCCGTGTAGAAGAAGCAGCCTTGTTCGTTGTGCTGTTATCACTGACAATAGGTTTCGATATGGTTGGCACTGGAATGGTGAGTTTGCTGCCATCTTGAAGAAGCTGCGGATTAGCCGCCAGAAGTTCATCGACCGTGATCTTATATTTCTCAGCAATAGTTTTGAACGTATCACCGCTCTTAACAGTGTATTTCACCGGCTCCCTTGGTTTGACGTTGGCAAAAGCATAGAGTTCCTCTTCTGTACCGCGGAACCAGTTGAGGTCACATTCAGTGGGCTGACCATTTTCGTTGGTGACACCATCAACAAGCGTCGTCTCCGAGTATTGCCAGAAGCGCCAATCTTGCCAGCCAACAGCTTGAGTGGGCATATTTTTGTTGGGATGTACACTGGGATCGAACACGTAGGGATACTGAGCCAACCAAAGCGGATAATCCTTGGACCAGGATGGCGCTGCTCCGTTACGTGAGACATGTACGTTCAAATACTGTGTACGCGAATAGATCATCGGTTTTACACCAAATGCTTTTTCTACTCGATCTAGAATCGCTTTACATGTATCAATAATGAGCGCGTTCGAAGCACTTTCGTTATATTTATCTTCCAGATCAATGATTGGCGGCAATTCTCCCCGGTCTGAACTGATGGTGGCAATAAACAGGTCGGCTTGTTGTTTGGGATCTTGATTGGCGATCAGGTAATGATAGGCTCCACGTAAAAGACCTTCCTTACGAGCCCCATCCCAATGGGTCTTGAATTTCGGGTCCACATATCCCACTCCCGATGTGGCACGGATCAAAGCAAACTTAAACCCCTGAGAACGCAGAGCCTGCCAATCAACACGCGGCTCCCAGTAACTAACATCAACACCATGGATAAGATTCATTGTGGTCTCCTTCTACAATAAAATGCCCTGCTCAAATCAGCCTAGCACAATTTTTTGAGAAAATCAATCTTTTCTCTAAACAACTACTTAATGATTGTCTTTCCTTGTCCTTCAGAGTATGGTATAAGAATCATACCCTGCGGTGTACGTGATACTGCCCTCACGTTTTGAGCCAACACCCCCTTAACGGGTCCTTATCTCTACGGAAATAACGCGATAGGCCTGAGCCAAGGCGGCGTTTCCCGGTCAGGACCCACCTGCGAAAGCAGGTTCAAAACCCAGCAGCACACGGCACAGGCGGGGTATCGCAATCTCAAAGCGGAATGTTCCCTCCTGGGTCATTCCGCTTTTTTGTACAGATCACCTGCTTGACGAATCCCATAACACACGTGTAAAATCCCGCCCGTTGTTATGGTGGGATGACAATTGAATAACGGAGATACAAGCGGCTGGATCTCGTTGAATACGAGATCACGAGGTGGAGGTTCTCCCGTGCGAACGGGATGCTAACCACTCTCCCCACGGAGAGTGAGAAAATCGGATAGATCAGCGGATACCTCTGAAGCCAGACTCACTGGCTTCCTTCTCCCTTCCAAAGCAAACGCAACGCAGAAAACCGCACGGTGACGAGCGGGACAATGCAAGCGTAGTGAGCAGGCGAATTTTGTGTGCCTGTGGTCTGGAAGGGCATTTTGTTTTAATACTCCCAACGTATAAAACAGGCTTGCCCGGCATGCCTGTTTTTTGTTTTGCCAGCACCCACCTCCCGAAGGTGTAGAATGAGAAATGAGCAAGAATCGGGTCGTCAGGTCTTCCGGCGGCAAATACAATCTCCATCGAGATAAGGAGATAGACATGGATACAAACCCCGAAGACTCACAAAATTACAAGCTGATCGCCAGCGCCATTCAGTACATCGAGGCGAACGTTCAGCGCCAACCCGAGTTGGAAGAGATCGCCTCTGCCGTCGGGGTAAGCGAATACCACTTCCAACGCCTGTTCACCAGCTGGACCGGGATCAGCCCAAAGCGTTTCATGCAATTCCTTACCAAGGAACACGCAAAGAAATTGCTCGATCAATCAGAAAATTTATTGGATACTACACACAAGATCGGGCTTTCGAGCCTTGGGCGATTACATGACCTTTTCGTCACCACCGAAGCGGTAACACCCGGCGAATACAAATCCAGTGGCGTTGGGCTGAGCATTCGTTATGGCATTCACTACTCGCCCTTCGGCAAATGTCTGATCGCCACAACCGAACGCGGAATCTGCAACCTCAGCTTTGTAGATGGCAGCGAAGGTAAAGTGATCGATGCGCTGGTCGCGGAATGGTCGCAGGCAGAGATGATCGAAGATTACAAAACCACTGCCCCGCTGGTCACACGCATCTTTTCGGACCTGCAAGTGGATTCGCCCCTCAAGCTTCATCTTCGCGGGACGAATTTTCAGATCAAGGTCTGGGAAGCGCTGTTAAGCATTCCAACCGGTGCGCTAACCACTTATGAGCACATCGCCGAGCGGATCGGAAATCCGCGGGCGGTTCGCGCGGTAGGCACAGCCGTTGGACACAACCCGGTCGCGTATCTCATTCCCTGTCACCGTGTCATTCGAAAAAGCGGCGACTTCGGAAATTATCTGTATGGCACACCCCGCAAGAAGATGATGTTGGCAAGAGAATTTAGTATCAGCAATGGATAGTAAAGGAAAATAATGAAATCAAAAATCTGGCTCGCATTGATCACACTTTATATCGTATGGGGCTCCACCTATTTTGGCATCAAGGTCGCCATCGAAACTATCCCACCCTTCTTTCATGCAGGGATCCGCTTTCTTGCTTCTGGCTTGATCATCCTTGCCTGGCAAAGACTTGCCAAGCAGGAAATGCCCACCCGCAAGCAGTGGATATCCACTGCCATTATCGGTAATTTGCTCCTGCTTGGCGGCAATGGCTTGGTCTCCTGGGCAGAACAGTTCATCCCTTCTGGTATTGCGGCGCTCATCATCGCCACTGTGCCGCTCTCGCTCGTCATCCTTGAAGCGCTGCGCCCAGGCGGCGTCAAACCGACCTGGCAAGCCATTGGCGGACTCATCATTGGCTTTGTAGGTATCTTTATCCTTGCCGGTCCCGCTGAGATTTCAGGCAGTACCACCGAGTTGAACACATTCGGTGTGATCGCCTTGCTTTCTGCCACCGTGCTCTGGGCAATGGGCTCGATCTACAGCAAAAATGCGGATCTGCCAAAAGGTTCCCTTGTTACTACAGGTGCGGAGATGTTGATGGGCAGTATCGGTCTATTTATAATCTCTCTATTGACCGGTGAATTGAACGGCTGGGATCCATCAGCCATATCAAGTCGGTCAATAGCTGGATTAGTTTATTTGATCACCATTGGTTCCATTGTAGGATTTGGGTCATATATTTGGCTGCTACAAAATGCACCAATCTCATTGGTCGCCACGTATGCATATGTCAACCCGATCGTAGCCGTTCTGTTGGGATACTTCTTTGGCAATGAGGCGCTGGAGCCGCGCATTTGGATCGCAACGGTGATCATTATCGGCGCAGTTATCTTTATCAATAGCAAGGGCAAGCCACAGGTCAAGAAAGAAGCGAAGCAAGTGGTCGTGGAAGGAAAAAATCAGTAACGAGGAATAAGCAACAAGTTGCCAGTGGACAGGATCCAGTGAGCACTAATTAAATCAACAGGAAAATCAAAAGGAGACAAAAATGGACTCAAAAGATTTACTTAAGCGAGTGAAGGAAGATAATGTCAAATTCCTTTCTCTCCAATTCACTGATGTGCTTGGGGCGGTCAAGAGTGTGGATATGCCCATTCGCCATCTCGAAGATGTGTTGAAGGACGGCGCATGGTTCGATGGTTCATCCGTTGAAGGTTTTGCGCGCATTCAGGAAAGTGATATGCGCTTGAAGGTGGATCCTGAAACTTATGTGGTGCTGCCGTGGTCTTCGCCCGAATCTCGCCGTGCCCGTGTGTTCTGCGATATCTATACTCCTGCTGGTGATCCTTTTGAAGGCGACCCGCGCGGCGCGTTGAAGCGCATTCTCAAGAAAATTGCTGACCGCGGTTGGAAGTTCAACATCGGTCCTGAACCGGAATTCTTCCTGTTCAAAGGCGATGCCACCACCAATGGCGTACACCCTGTCCCCCACGATCTGGGCGGTTACTTCGATTTCTCATCTTTCGATGAAGCCGTTGTCGTCCGCACTGCGTTGATGGATGCCCTCGACCAGATGGGACTCGACGT
>JBEBCV010000446.1:0-5894 GCA_041157505.1 Chloroflexota bacterium
CGGTTCGGGTCGGACCGGATGACTGATTCGTCGACAATTTCTTCAGCGGTGAGGATGACTTTTTTCGCGGCGAAGGCAGCTTCTTTTTGTTCACCAATGATGCCCCAGAGATGGGCGTTGCCATTCTTATCCGCACGCTGCACATGGACTATGGCTACATCTGGATTCAAGGCAGGTACAACTATGACATCTTTTCCGCCGAATGGGTCAGGGATGCGTTTGATCTGCGGGTTGACCTTTTCCAAGTCTTCTGCGCCGGTTTGATTCATAGGCAAAAAGGGAAGTCCAGAAGCGCCTGCCTGCAAACGGGTAATCATGCCAAAGTGGGAATATTCTTCCCATTCCAGTTCTCCGCGTTCAATGGCGCCGCGTACAAGGCGCAACGACCCAACACCTGGGTTGCCCATGTATGAGAAGATGACCTTCTTCGCGCAGCCTGCTGCGACCAGTTGGTCGTAGATCAGATCCGGTGTGGCACGGGCGAGGGTGAGATTTTTCTTACCTTGACGAATGATCTCATGTCCGGCAGCGAATGGGATGAGGTGTGTGAAACCGGCGGCATAAACGATATCGCCGTCACTAACGTATTCTGCAATTGCTTTGTTGAGGGGGATGAGTTTAGACATACAGAAATCGATGGTTATCCTTTTTTATCTTTTCCTTCACCACCGCCGCCACTTTTTCTGCCCCAGCGCGTTTTGCCCCAAAAGCCTTTGAACCACTCGAAACGCCCAGATGGAGGAGGTGGTGCTTTTTCACGGCGCATATAGTAACCAATGGTAAGGAGGATCAAGGAGATGAAGAAATAATCGAAGTCCACCTTGTCGGTAAGGTCTGAGATGACGAACAGAAGAAATGTTCCCATTCCCATGACGACAAAAAATGTGCCCACGCGCACTTCGAATGGATCTTCAGTATCCATGACTGTATTTTACCGCATGGGAAAAAGCAATGAATCATGATTTATATCCCCCATTGGAATTACAAAACAGCGGCTTTTGAGCCGCTGTTTTCATCCCTTTTTTACGATTTTGTCAGTTAGTTCATGCAATGTCCCTGCACCTGTTGAGAACATTGTTACTTCAATTTGTCGCTTTGTAAGTTTCATCATTTCGACAGCTCGTTCTGTAGAGACTGCGGCTGCTTTTAGGAACTCGCCTGCCATGCCGCCAAGTGTTGCGCCAAGAGCAATACATTTGGCAATGTCTAACCCGTCTTTGATCCCGCCGCTGGCAAAGATGGTCATATCCGGAACGGCTCGTTTGACATTTAGAATCGCTTCAGAGGTTGGAATGCCCCACCCAACAAAAGTGGCAGCAAGACGACGCGTGAATTCATCTGGCGCGCGGTGCATTTCCACTTGAGACCAACTCGTGCCGCCGGCACCAGCTACGTCGATAGCTGAGACACCGCAATCCGCTAAAACTTTGGCGGTCTTTTCCGAGAATCCCCACCCGACTTCTTTTGCGATGACAGGCACTTCGAGCTTTTTGCAAACTTCTTCTATCTTCTTCGTGATGCCGACCCAGTTCGTGTCGCCTGCGTCTTGCACGGCTTCTTGAAGAGGGTTGATGTGGAGATACAAGGCATCTGCTTCGATCATTTCAACTGCGCGGCGGCATTGGTCTACGCCGTAGCCGTAATTGAATTGAACAGCTCCAAGGTTGGCAAATAACAGAATATCTGGCGCAACGCGGCGGACTTGGAAGGTTTTGGCTTGTTCAGGGTGTTCAATGGCAGCACGTTGGCTTCCCACACCCATGGCAATTCCGCATTCCTGGGCGGCTTCAGCAAGGCGCAAATTGATGGTCTCAGCTTCGTCTGTGCCGCCTGTCATGGAACTCACCAGCGTAGGTGAGGTTAGGGTCTTGCCGAACAGGCTAAGGCTTGTATTGAGGCGGTTTAAGTCCAACTCAGGCAGTGCTTCGTGGACGAAAAGATAGTCTTCCAGACCAGTTGTCAGCGATGAGCGGACGTCCTGTTCTAAGTTGATTTTAATGTGATCGGCTTTTCGCTGGTCAATTGGCGCAACTTTTGTCATGAGGGGGTGTTCCTGTGTTTGATATGCTGGCTTGACAGTGCAAGCCACGCGGTTACAATTTAGAATAAATTCCAACTGGAGGATGCTATGTCAGATACATACAATGAATTGAAAGTGATCATCAAGGACCTGCTTGGTGCCGATGAAGATAAGATCACCATGGAAGCCCGCTTCCGTGAGGACCTCGAAGCTGATTCGCTCGACCTCGTTGAGTTGATCATGGCGTTTGAAGATAAGTTCGGCGCCGAGATCTCAGACGAAGATGCTCAGAAGATCACCACCGTCGGTGAAGCTGTTAAGTATATCGACGCGAACCGCAAGTAATTGATTTCGAAATTATAACCGTAGAGCCGCCCTGAATTGGGCGGCTCTTTGGATTCTTGATAGGATTTGATTGCACGAAGGTAAGTTCTTAAAAAAAGAGGGGCAGGATAACCCCGCCCCTACAAATTTATTATTGTAAGAGGGTTGGAATTTCTTCCGGGTGTTTGGCAACTTTTACACCTGCGGCTTCGAGTGCCTTGACTTTGTCGGCAGCGGTGCCTGCTCCGCCTTCGATGATCGCGCCGGCATGTCCCATGCGTTTTCCGGGAGGAGCCGTTTGACCAGCGATGAAGGATGCAACAGGTTTGGTCATCTTGGTGCGGATGAATTCAGCGGCTTTTTCTTCTTCATTACCACCGATCTCGCCGATCATGATGACTTTTTCGGTCTTGGGGTCGTGTTCGAACATTTCGAGCACATCGGTGAAGTTGGTGCCATTGACTGGGTCACCACCGATACCCACACAAGTGGATGCGCCCATGCCAAGGTTCTTCATGGCATAGAGCACTTCATAGGTCAACGTGCCAGAGCGGGAGACCACGCCGACATTGCCAGGGATGGCGATATTGCCGGGGATGATGCCGACCTTCGCTTCACTAGGAGTAAGCAAACCGGGGCAGTTCGGACCGATCAGGCGGACCTTTTTCTGGTCGAGATAGTTGCGGACACGCATCATGTCATGAATGACCACACCTTCGGTGATGCAGATGATGAGCGGGATGCCAGCGTCAGCAGCTTCGAACATGGCATCGGGGGCGAAGCGGGCAGGGACGAAGATAATGGTGGCGTTCGCATCGGTTGCGTCTTTGGCGGATTTGACCGAGTCGAAAACGGGGATCTTGCCATCCAGAACCCATTCACCACCTTTACCAGGGGTGATACCACCGACGATGTTCGTGCCATAGGCAGCCATCTGGGTGGTATGGAATAAGCCTTCGTTGCCGGTAATGCCTTGCACAAGAAGGCGTGTGTTTTTATCTACTAAGATGCTCATGTAATATTATCCCTTTGCCGCAGCGACGGCTTTCTTTGCCGCATCGGCGAGAGTTTCAGCCGTGATCATGTTTGCGTTTTCCAACAAGCGGCGTCCTTCTTCCGCATTCGTACCAACGAGACGCACGACCATCGGCACTTTCGGCTTGACTTCATCCATCGCAACGAGAATGCCTTTGGCAACTTCGTCACAGCGGGTGATGCCGCCGAAGATATTGAACAGAACCGCTTTGACGTTCGGGTCAGTCAGGATGATGCGCATGGCTGCAGCGACCTTCTCAGCTCCGGCTCCACCTCCCACGTCTAGGAAGTTGGCAGGTTCACCGCCAAAGAGTTTGATAACGTCCATGCTGGTCATGGCGAGACCGGCACCATTTACCATACAACCGATATTGCCATCCAACTTGATGAAGGATAAGCCATATTTTCTTGCCTCGATCTCAGCGGGGGCGTCTTCATCGGTGTCGCGCATTTCAGCAAGATCGGGCTGGCGAAAGAGCGCGTTGTCGTCGATCATCATTTTTCCGTCGAGAGCGATGAGCTTCTTTTCTTTTGTGATCACCAATGGGTTGATTTCTGCGAGGGAGGCATCGGTGCTTTGATAGACTTGCCATAGACCCATGGCGATCTTGGTGAAATCCTTCCAGTAATCTCGGGGCAGATCAATGGCAACAGCAACATCACGTGCTTGATACTCTCGAAGCCCAAGCAATGGGTCGATATTGACCTTGACGATCTTCTCGGGCGTCTTGGCGGCGACTTCTTCGATATCTACACCACCGGCGGCGGATGCGATCAACACTGGCTTTTTGGCAGCGCGGTCATCCGTAATAGCAAAGTAGATTTCCTGATCGATCGCAGAGGCTTCATCTACCAGTACCTTGCGGACCGGGAGACCTTTGATCTCCATGCCCAAGATCTGGGTGGCGAGCTGTTCAGCTTCCGCGGGGTCTTTGGCGAGTTTTACGCCGCCAGCCTTGCCGCGTCCACCTACCAGCACCTGCGACTTAATTACAACGCGACCACCAAGCTCTTCTGCGATCTGTTTCGCTTCTTGAGCGGTAGTCGCCACGCGTCCTTTTGGAATCGGGATGCCGAATTTCGAAAAAATATTTTTGGATTGGTATTCGTGGAGTTTCATTATTCTCCCTCGGGGGATTTGTTTTTTTGCTTAAAAGCTTCGGCATTATACCACCTAAGAAATACATACCAGTTACAAACCGTGCTTAAAATTAGCACGCTCTCGAATGTCCAACACTCGAGAGCGTGTAAGTTAATTCTCAACCAGGTTAGGGAAGTTTAAACCTCATAACACGGTTAAAAGCGCCATCAGATACCCAGACATTGCCTTCAGGATCGATGGCAATTCCAGAGGCAAGACCAAAACCTGTGTTGGTGTTGCCATAATCTCCCCAAACGCGAACGATCTCACCATTTTGGTCAAACTCCATCACCCGGTAGCCTTCCGGGTCTGTGATGAAGACATGCAGGTCATCGTTCACAGCAATAAAGGGTTTATTGTCAAGAGACTGACCGAACCAACCGTATACATCCCATTGCTTTTCCGGCTCGAAAGCTAACCCTTCCGGCGTTTCAATCCGTCTAAAGGTTTGGATACGCTGATTCCATGTATCAGTCACATACACAGTTCCATTTCGGTCGATGGCGACACTGGTCGGTTCATCGAATTGACCGGCATCAAAGCCTGCAGAACCAAATTCGGTGAGGTAATTCCCGTCCGCATCAAATACAACGATGCGCTTGTTCCCTGTGTCTGTGACATAGACCCGCCCTTCGGCATCCACTGCCAACCCGCGTGGACCGTAGAATCCATCCGGTGCAGAACCCTGTCCAAAGACACCCCACGTTTTGATGAATTGACCATCTGCAGTGAATTTCTCGATGCGATGGTTCCAGGTGTCAGCGACATAAACTGAACCGTCTGGTCCAACAGCAATACCCCACGGTTCGTTAAAAGTCCCTTCGCCGATCGGTGTGCTCACACCGTCTGCATAAGTACCCCAGCTGTGCAACGGATTGCCTTCCATATCAATATGCAGGATGCGATGATTACGTGAGTCTGCGATATAGAGCGTACCATCCGCAGCAAAAGCAATGGATCGGGGTGCATTGAGAAGGACAGGATTTGCCTGTGTTGAATCGAACATCAGGTCTGAAGAAAGTATTACATACTTTCCTTCAGTTGGGTCGGTCAGGATTTCATCCGTGCTGGGAGCCGTACCGTAATTCCATATCTGAGAAGCAACATCTTTTCGGATATAGAGACGCATTTGGTCGGCAGGTTGCCAGGTGGAAAGGGTCAAGTCTGAACGTCCTTTAGACTGGGCATACAAACTGTAATCACGATTTAGCCAGATCTGGAAAATGCCGGCTCGAATTTGCGGATTTGTGAAACCATCGCAGAAGCGGGAATAATCTTTGGATTTTGCCAGTTTCAAAAATCCCAAGAGTCCATTACAGGAATAATTTTCATCGAAGGGGATGCTTGGATCGCGGTCACTAACGAGTGCGAAAT
>JBEBCV010000447.1:0-3076 GCA_041157505.1 Chloroflexota bacterium
CCGCCCGAACCGATGGCAGCCTGGATCGAGAGTTTGATGATGAGGGGGAGGAAAAGAAGAAAAGAGAAGCGAGTGGTGAATAGTGAATAGAGGTATTCACTTACGGTAGTGATCGTAGATTGCGATTGCGATGATAAGACCAATAACTACCGGTATGATGATTAGAATGACGATCATGCGTGTCCTTTATTGGTTCAATGTATAAGATAAAAGAAGGCGGAGTGCAGCTTTTTGTTCTGCATTCCGCCTTCAGATTTTCGTTTTTTTAGATCACACCCAACTTCTTTCCCACGTTCTTGAACGCCTCCAAGCCTTTATCGAGATCATCCTTCGCATGCGCAGCGGAGATCATCACGCGGATTCTTGCTTTACCCTGCGGCACGGTTGGGAAGCCGATGGACATGGCGAACACGCCTGCTTCAAATAGCTCACGGCTGAACTGTTGTGCCAGCGGCGCTTCGCCGAGCATGACCGGGGTGATGGGGGTTTCGCTTACGCCGGTGTTGAAGCCAAGGTTCTTCATTTCGGCTTTGAAGTACTTGGCGTTGTCCCAAAGTTTATCCACCAACTGAGTGGAGTCTTCGAGCAAATCCACAGCAGCAAGACACGCTGCCGCATCAGGGACAGTCACCGCTGAGGAGAACAGGAAGGGGCGTCCGCGCTGGCGCAGCCACTCAATGATGACCGCTTTGCCCGCGACGATTCCACCGACCACACCGAACGCCTTCGACATCGTGCCTACTTCCACGTCCACTTTGCCATGCAAACCGAAGTGATCCACGATGCCACGTCCGCCCTTGCCGAGCACGCCTTCGCCGTGAGCATCATCCACCATCAGGAGAATGTCGTACTTCTTCGCCACTTCGTAAATGTCGGGCAGGGGTGCAATGTCTCCGTCCATGCTAAACACGCCGTCCGTGATGATGAGCGCGCGGCGGTAATCTTTCAAGTTGGCTTTGATCTGTTCCTCGAGCGACTTTACATCATTGTGTTCATAAGCAATGATCTTCGCGCCGGAGAGACGGCATCCATCAATAATGGATGCATGATTGAGTCTGTCAGAGAAGATGACATCTTCTTTTCCAACCAAAGCAGGGACGGTCGCTAAATTGGCAGTAAATCCGCTTTGGAAGGTGATCGCCGCTTCCACACCCTTGAATTTGGCGAGACGTTTTTCGAGTTCCACATGCAGGCTCATCGTCCCTGCAATCGAGCGGACTGCGGCAGGACCCACACCCATCTCATCGGTCGCCTTTTTTGATGCGGCAACCAATGCGGGGTGATTTGCGAGTCCCAGATAATTATTCGAGCAGAAATTAAGAACTTTCTTCCCGTCCACCGTTAGCCAGGCACCTTGCGGCGAGCCAATGGTACGGATGTTATTGTATAGACCTTGCGATTTCAAACTGTCGATCTCTTGCTGAATCCAGTCGATTTTAGACATGAGTATCTCCTTATGAAAATCTGTTTTCATTATAGCGATTTAATAAAAAATGGACATCACGTTTTCATGGTGACATCCATTCGATGTAACTATTGTGTTTTTGGATCGAAACTCTTGAAATGGATTAATCCGTTATGGTGCAGCCAGTATTTGAATAGAACGAACAGGATGTTAAAAGTATAAGTAACGCTCCTCAAAAAGCTGATGGAAGATGCTTCAGGAAAGTAACGTGTCCCAATTGGGATCTCTTGAAAAGTCATTTTGTTCATCATCCCTTGGGCGATGATTTCTGTATCGAAGACAAAGTCGTTACTATTCTCCGTGAATCGGACAGTCTCTAAATACTTGCGCGAATAGGCTCGTAAACCACAATGAATTTCTGTTAGATAACGACGGAAGGTGATATTGGCAGCAGCAGTCAGCAGGATATTTGCGTTGTATTTCCACCAAGGCATGCCACCTTCTAGCGGTCTGCCTCCCAACATCCGTGATCCAAAGACTGCATCCGCTTCACCTCGTAAGATCGGTTCGATAATTTCAGGGATTAAGGTTGCATCATATTGGTGATCAGGATGCAGCATGACGACCAAATCTGCGCCAGCAGCAAGCGCCTCTGTATAACAAGTCTTTTGATTTCCGCCATAACCCAGATTTTTTGTATGTGTAAAAACGGTCAAACCTGCCTGATGTGCCAGTTCTACCGTATTGTCTGTGGATCCGTCATCAACAAGAATGATATTCTTTCTGAATTCATATGGTATTTCATCCAGAGTACGGCTTAATGTTTTTGCTGAATTATAGGCAGGAAGAACAATGAAAACATTTATCTTTTTATTTAAATTCATGGTTTCCGAGTTTCTGCAACGAATTGGAATCCCATCAAAGTGGGTAAAAGGAAAGTCGCCCTGGCAAAAACCGTGTATAAGAATTTGCCAATGAGAGAATTGAAAAAAGGGGAGACCAATTCGAGTGGGATGGGTGTCACGTTGATTGAAAGGATATCCAGCCCAGCCTCTTTAATCAATGAGATAAAGGTCTTATATGTGAAGAATCGTAGGTGCGTGCGGTCAAGGATCCCCCGTTCTGCATATTCAAATCGCCCAAATAAAAGACTTAATCGAATTAAGATGTTGGCAATATTTGGGACCGAGATGATGACTTTACTTCCTGATGTTTGGAGTCCTGCTATTCTTTTCAAAGCAAGTCCCGGCTCAGGCAGATGTTCAAGTATGTCACCCAATACGATAGCATCATACCCGCGCAAAACTTCTTCAGGGACATTTTCTAACGAGCAATTCCATAGTTGCTCATAATAAGGCAAAGCAGTGTCTGCCCATTCTTTAACGGCTTCAATGCCAAAAAAACGAAGTTGTTTTTTGCTTCGTCTTGCCAGCATCCCTGTAGCTGTACCAACATCCAGAACCTTGCTGTTTTCAGGTAATGACTCAAGGTGTGCAAGGATACGTGAATGACTTGACCATGGGCTGTACTTATCTTGATACCGCAAGTTTAAAGAGCCTGCCCTTACTCGTTCGTTTTTATTTCTGCCAACAACCCCAATTCGGCGAGTTCAGCCAGCACTTTTTGGATGGCTCCGCTTTTGATGACCACTGCGGTTGGACTTAATATTTC
>JBEBCV010000448.1:0-4861 GCA_041157505.1 Chloroflexota bacterium
TCGCGTTCCTGCTTGTTGAATAAGATAGGGAGTGAGCATCAGTCCGAGCATCAACGCTGTTCCGCCCATCAAAATGGCGCCAATGGATTTTTCGTTCTTACGGAAAAGTTCACCAGTGAAGAATATTCCCCCAACTATAGCTGCAATGATAAATAAGGTAGGGCCAACCAACCCAAAAATGAAATGACCAACACGAATGAGAAAGAACCAGTCAAACAAAATGGGTAGGGCGCCCATGATCAATCCCCATGCAATGAGTTGATTTCCGGCTTTAGGGTCAGTAATGCGTTCGCGGATTCCTTTTCCAAGCCCCAGACCGCCGATCACATGAAATATGCCAAAGAATACGACCAAGATCAAAAGATTGCCAATGGACATCGTCACCTCATCTGTTACATGAATCAACAATGCGGCGCAATGCCGCATTGTTAGGATCAAACGTGTCGTTATCGATCTTTATATTGTTTGTACCACCATTCAGCGCCGGGCAGGTCGCTCGCCTTTACCTCTTCGATCAATGCAGCAATATCAAAATACACACGGCGCATATCGGCATGCAGGGAATTTTCCTCCTGCTCCACAATGGCGTATTCAGCCCAAGGCAGAAGGCTGGGCGGGTTGCCCTGTGTGTAGGCGAACTTGAACGCATTGCCGACGCTTCCAGCATTCAAAAAAAGTTTACTGCCATGGCGGCGTTCCATTTGAATGTGTGAATGTCCGCCGATAAATATAGAAGCAGTTTGATCCTTGAAATATTCATCCAAAGTTTCAGCGGGGGTCGTTGCCAGAACCAGATGCGTAGTGGACTTTGGAGAGCCGTGATATGCAAGGACATCAACTTCATTTGAAAGGGGAATTCTTCTTGCCAATTCGAATGAGTTTATAAACTGCAGGTCTTCTTTGGAAAGTTGTTCACGTCCCCAGTATAGATCCGGGATTAAGTGTTCTGTGATTTCAAATTCTGTACAGCGTTCGGGTTCGAGGGTCGCTTGATCGTGGTTGCCCATGATCGTGACAGCATTCCACTCTCTCAAAGCATTCAGCACTTCCTTTGGCTGCGGACCCAAACTGACCGTATCTCCCAAACAAATCAATTGATCGATGTTTTGTTTTTTGAGGTCTGCAAGGACTGCCTTAAGTGCTGTGAAATTACCGTGAATATCTGAGATAAATCCGATACGCATAATTTTCCCAATTGTACACGACCACTTGGTGATTTATTCCCAAAATAGAACTTTTGGGTGATAAGAAGAACCCGGTTCGTGCCTGATCTTGACCTGTTTGCCCACCCAAACTGTTAGCCATCCCGAACTGTAATTTCGTCTGTGTTTAATTCCACTTCAACAGCATCCCCATACTGGATTTCAGGAATTAGGTGTGTGATAACTTCCACAAGCGATGGGTTTTGAAAGTGTGTTTTCTTTGTTTCAGGGTGCGGATAATATACCCAACCATCATATTCGATCATCTTATAAACGACTTTGCACCGCGAAAAAGAGAAAGTCTCCGGTGGATGAAGGTCGGTCCATTCCACCAACGGAAAGGTGAACTCCGGCATGGACATTTGGAAGGTATATGGTGCAATGGAAATGTTCAATGTGCCATTGAAGTATCTGTACAGGTCCAAGCCAAGGAGTTTAAAGAAGGGCTTTTGTTTTTCCAATGAACTGTATGGATAGGCATCGGATGGGCGTGATGCAACTTGATGTCCGCGCATGAGGATGCCAGGCAGGCGTTTATACATGATGTTGCAGTATATCAGGGGCGTGTTACAAATTTCCAGTAGGGAAAATGCCCAGGGCGGGCTGGCAGTTTACAGTTAAGGGTGAAGCGGAGAATCTAATTTTTCTTCCTTCGAATTGTGCTATTGTATTAATGTCCAATAGGTTTGTATATTGGAAGGAGCAAGTTCATGGAAGTCGAGATCGGAAAGGTCACTCACTACTACGACCATCTTGAAGTTGCGGTTCTGGAATTGGTAGAGGGGTTGAAGTTGGGGGATAAGATCCATATCTTTGGGCACGCAACTGATTTTGTTCAGCGGGTAACTTCAATGGAAGTGGATCACCATTCTGTGTTGTGGGTTAAGCCAGGTGATCATATGGCGATCAAGGTCATTCAACCGGTGCATGTGCATGACGTTGTTTTTCGCGTTGTAGAAGAAGAGATGGAGCCAATTACCTGAGTCTAACCTGCGTTTGGTAGAGTTGGATGTAAGCAGGCTTGTGAGCGACGCTTTAGTTAAGTGTGAAACAGAGGCGGACTTTTGAAAGTCCGCCTCTGTGTTTGTCACACCCTACAATTATTTGCCAAGCTGCTGAATGAGTTTGTCGAACACTTTACCGTAATTATCGGTGGCAGCGACTAGGAAATCAGTGAAGCTGACATTGGCAGAGTGGTCCGCTTTGTCGGACATGGCGCGGACGCACAAGAAAGGTACTTTGTTGATCTCACAAGTGTGAGCAATGGCGGCGGCTTCCATATCCACGGCAAGGGCATTGTGGATCGTTAGGAGTTGACCTGCTTTTTCGGTGCTGCTGATGAACTGGTCACCGCTGACGACGCGCCCTTTGTACACTGCGGGTTTATGACCATTGATTTCGTCGAGTGACAGCGAACGGGCGGTCTCAAATGCGAGGTCGGTGAGTTTGGGATCGGTGATGAAGGCGTGGCGTGATGTGAAGCCGAGTTGACCTGTTTCTGGTTTAGTGACCACATCAAAAAGGATTTCGCCGGGCTTCATGCCCCAGCCGGTCAGGTCGAAGTCGTGTTGAATAGCGTCGGTGGCAACGACAAGATCTCCGACTTCGAGGTTGGGAGCAAGCGCGCCAGAACTGCCCATGTTGAAAAGGCAATCGGGTGTGAAAAAATCGAGCAGTTGCTGGGTGGCGATCACCGCGTTGACCTTTCCTGGGTCGCATCGGGTGAGATAAACCTGATGCCCATGCATATCGCCATGCCAGTAAGTGCGGTTCCCACGTTCGATCTTTTCGAGGTGATGTGAAAGTGCGCGGATGGGAACGAGTTCTTCGTCCAACGCGCCGATGATGCCGATTTTCATGAGATGAATCCCTTCGTAAACGAATTTGCTGCATTCTATCGCTTGTTTCATGATTAGTAAACTTGTTATTGAGATTTATGCAGGACGATCTAAGTTCTTGTTCCCCCAATTTTGAGTAATATGTAACTCAGAACAGAAAAAATGAGAAAGTCCATACCTCTTTGTGAAGTTCACGAAGAGGTATGGACTTTCGGTTTTCGCGATAGGGCAATTTACCAGGCGGATTGGATCAGATCATATTCCACTTGCTCGATCAGAGCTTCCGACCAGAATTTCATATATTCTCTTGCGAGGTCTGGTTTGTAGAATTCGAACAGGATGTTTTCGACGTTGTACTCGCCTTCCAATACGAGAGGGTCCATCAGAAATACATAGGTGTAGGAACCGTCTTTGTTTGGCATGGTGGGGTGCAAAACGCGGACTTTGTTGTACACCTCAGGCTCAACGTGTGCCACAGCAGGCATCAGAGTGGCATGCAGAAAATGCTCAAAGGTTTCTTTTTTATCAGCTCGGACATGGTTCAAGATAACCCACATATCCTGCCCTTCATGGGCACGGATGTTCTCGCGTTCTCGCGGGTCTACGTAGCTTTTTGGAAACATGGCTTCCTCCTTTCGGAATTCCTGTCCTCATTCACTATAGCACGCAGAAAGAGGGGATTCAATTGGAGGTTGAATAGTAGAAGAGGTTATTTCGGGTAAGGCAAAACATACCAAAGCATGACGAGGAACATGAAAGTATTACCCGCCAAAACACAGATGTGCCAAATTTCATGGTTGCCAAAATAAGGCGGGAAAGGATTTGGTTTCCCATAGGCAAAGATCAACGCGCCAACGGTGTAGAACAGTCCACCTGTTATGAGCAACGACATGGCGCCCGTGCCAAGCTGGTTGTAGATGGGACCGATCAGGAAGACGATGATCCAGCCCATGAGCAAAAAACTCAAGTTCGACATCCACACAGGGATCTTTGCAAAGAAGATGGATTTCAACGTGATGAAGAAAACCGCCAAACTCCAAATGATACCGAACAAGACCCAGCCGGTCCCACCGCTGAAGATGGTAAGGCAAAACGGTGTATATGTCCCGGCAATGAGGATGTAGATGGCGTTATGGTCGAGAATGCCGAAGACGCGCAGGTATTTATTAAAGAGTAAAAAGAAATGCAGTAAAGCACTAAATAGGAACGAGAGGAATAAACTCACGCCGTAAATGGCAAATCCCACCACATGGGCAGGTTTGTCTGCAATGGCTGCCAATGAAACCAATACAGCCAACGCTGAAATAGACAAAATCGCACCGATCAAATGGCTGATGGCGTTGAAATATTCGTTGCTATCTGGTGCGGAGATGAGCGGGTCGAGGGATGGTTTTTGATTGATCATGGTAATAAATATTGTAGGTCACGTTATGAACGTGACCTACGAGTTCTACAGTTCAACCGGTAGTTTGTTCAACCCGCGGATGACGAAGCCGGATGAAAATTCCGCTTCTCCCGCCGGGCGGATGTTCGGGCAGCGTGTGAACAACACACTGAACAGCACCTGCAACTCCAAGCGCGCGAGCGGTGCGCCGAGACAGTAATGGGTGCCGAGACCAAATGTCAGCAGAGGGTTGTCTTCACGAGACAGGATCAACTCGTTCGGCTGAGTGAAGCGGGCTTCATCGCGGTTGCCCGAGATGTACATCAACGCCACTTCCATGCCGCGCTCCAACTTGACTCCGTTGAAGTCCATATCTTCGAGGACGTAACGCTCAAACATCGGCAGCGGAGTTTCGTAGCGCAACATTTCGTCAACGC
>JBEBCV010000449.1:0-11077 GCA_041157505.1 Chloroflexota bacterium
GCCCACACCATTAATGGAAGAATAATATAGAATTGTTCCTCCACTGCCAATGACCAGGTAATTCCCATCCAATTTGCTCCAAACCCTTCTTTAATCATATAAAAGTTTTGAGTAAATGTAAGATAATTCCAAAGGGAAATATTTCTGGAAAAAAGCCAATCATTTGAGATGTATTTAGGTAAGAGAAAAAGCAGGAAAAACATTACATAATACAATGGCAAAATGCGCAATGCTCTTCGAATGTAAAAGGTTAGAAAATAGGTTTTTGCCCCCCTAGCATCCAAAAGGATGCCTACAATTAAAAAGCCGGAAAGCACAAAAAATAAATCAACGCCGCTCCAGGTTAAAGATAAATATTTAAACAAGAAACCAATATTAGATTCTAAAATCGTAGAGCCAACTTGACAAAAAATATAATGCCACAAAAGAACTAGAAAAATAGCAATCCCGCGAACACCATCAAGCTCTTTGATTCTTTGCATCTTAGTGCAACCTCACAACACAAAATATTTTAAAGACCATTTATTTTACTGTCATTAGCCCTTTTTGTCCCTTCCTAGTTATAAAAGCATCTTCCTCCATATCCAAATCCTGTGGTGATCTTTCGCTGCTAACAATTCGATATTTTTTCAAGCTGTGTCTATTCCGTTTCTGGCAGACCCATGGTTTAAATAGAAATACACCCATGGAAAAGGTGTTTTTTTCACACGAAGCATGTTCTAAACGCCATCCCCCACCTGCTATAATCCTCAACCATGCGTAAGGGACTTCTGCTCTACAACCCCGCTGCCGGACGGTTTCCGGTCCGCCGTTACGTGCGTGGGATCATCAAACCGTTGCAAGATGCCGGTTGGTCCGTAGATATCGCCGAGACTCTCAGCGGCACACACGCCGTTCAAACTGCGCATCAAGCCGCACAGGAAAAATACGACGCCGTCTTCGCGATCGGCGGCGATGGCACCGTTGGGCAGGTCGCCAGCGGATTGGTCCACAGCGAAACGGCATTGGCAGTTCTACCTGCAGGCACCACCAACGTCTGGGCATTGGAGCAAGGGCAAAAGCCATTCAGTTGGTGGAACCCTGGCAATTTGCGCGAAAATGCAAGACTACTGGCGAATGTCGAACCGCAATATGTAGATGTTGGCGATTGCAACGACCATCCCTTCCTCTTATGGGCAGGCATCGGTTTGGATGCACACACCATCAACAAGATCGAGCCGCGTCCGCGCATTTTCAAACACATGTCTGTGCCGCATTTTTTCGTCACCACCGTGTGGGAAGCCACCTTCTGGCAGGGGCTTGATCTGCGAGTCCACGCTGAGGGTAGTTTGGTCGAAGGAAGAATCCTTGTGGCTGTGGCATCCAACATTCGGCACTATGCGGGCGGCATGTCGCTCATCTCTCCCAACGCCCTGCTCGACGACGGCGAAATGGAACTCTGGCTGCTCAGTGGAGATAATGTCGCCGATGCCTTCCGTCACTTTTATGAACTGGTTTCCGGCAAGCATCTTTCTTCTGAATATGCCCGCTGCATTCCCTTCAAAAATGTCACCATCGAGTCTGATGCGAACTTCTCCATTCAAGTGGATGGCGACCCCATGCTCGGCGGCCACAAGGCAGAGATCAAGATCAAGCATCGCGCCCTCAAAGTGCTTATGCCCGAAAACGCTTTATACTTGCTGAAAACTCCACAGAGATAACATGGATTTCCGACCTTATCTGAATCGATTCGTCATCGTTGGCTCGTTGATCACCGCCGGGATTTTGATCCTCATCACGCTCATTCTCATCGGCTGGACTTCACCCCGCTTCTCTCCCGAAGTTGGGTTTGCCCCAGCAGACCTGACCATGATCCCCGCCCCAACCCACACCCCCGCCGCCAGCCCCACTCCCACCATCGATCCATTCGCCTCCCCCACAGTGGATGCGACCACCATCCACATCGACGGCTATGTGCAGATCATCGAAGTCGGCACCGACGGCTTGCGCATCCGCTCTGCGCCGGGGCTCAACACCGAAACCGTTTTCCTTGGCGAAGAATCCGAAGTCTTCCTCGTCAAAGACGGTCCAAAAGATGCAGATGGCTACACATGGTGGTACCTCGTCGCTCAATACGACGATACCCGCGCAGGCTGGGCTGCCTCAGAATTTTTGAGAGTCGTCCCTCCGCCCCAATAAATCTATAACACGGCATAACATGTCGCACTGCAAAAAAGGAAAAACATGAACGAAAAACCAACTGGAATTACAGCCAACAAGAGCAAACGCGAATTTACCGTCAACTGGGATAGTGGACACGTCAGTGTGTATCCCTTTGGGTTATTGAGAGCCGCCTGCCCGTGTGCCTCCTGCCGCGGTGGGCACGAGAACATGAAATCAGAACCGGATGCCGATGTCTTCACCAAGCAAATGGAAGATAACTCGTCCACCCGCGTTGCCAATGTAGTAGCGGTCGGTTCGTATGCACTGACCATCGTCTGGGAAGACGGGCATGATTATGGCATTTACAACTGGCACTACCTGCGAAAGTTATGTCCGTGCGCTGAGTGTCGGAAGTAAGATCAAGTCAAAAGAATTCAGGTGTTAGAAGAATAAAAACAGGCAGGTGTTGAACCTGCCTGTTTTCTTTTTAAGCATTAATTCTTTAGGTACCTTCTCACGGCGTTGGCGTTGCAGAGGGCGCTTTGGTCGGCGTCTTTCCAACGGTCGGCGTGGTGCCAGGTTTTGGGGTGCCTGTGGCAGGCTTGGGTGTGGATGTCGAGCCGCCACCTTTCGGGGTATTCGTCGGCGGTACGAGGACCTTGACTCGTGCCTCCGCTTCCGCCCGCATTTCCGGCGTCATCACATCTTCATCCAGTTTCAACAGGTCATTCCACGATTTGATCGCGTCGCGAATGTCATTGCGTTGTTCCTGGATCTTCGCGCGCCAGTACAGTTCAAGCGCCTTCTCTTCATCCGTCTCTGCCAGCGAGCGCATAGACTCTGCCTGCAAGAAAGCACTGCCAAATTTATTGACGCCATACAGGGCTTGGGCATACCCAAGCCGCGCTTCGAAAGACTCAGGGTCTTCATCCACAGCAGTATTCAAATCACCTTCGGCTTCTTTGAAGTTGCCCAATTCCACGTGCGATAAACCGCGATAGATCATAAAGCGTTTCATCCCATTCGGGTTCACCGCTTCACCCGCATCAATGGCACTTACAGCGTTCTGATATTCACCAAGGTTGAAGTACGCTTGTCCCAGCTTCCCGAAGCCGGTTGCATCGTTGGCTTCATAGGTGGTGTAGAGGCGTAACGCTTCTGCCGCGTTTGCATAATCTTCACGGTCTATATAAAGATCACCAAGTAGTTTATAGGTTGGCAGGTTAAGAACATCGGCTTCGTATGCTTTTTGAGCGTATTCCAATGCTTTCTCGTCATCGCCATCCCCTAGATAAGAATAGGCATACGCAAGGTACACTTCCGGCGAACCCGGCATGATCTGTTCGGCAATTTCCAGGTCGGGCAAGGCGTCGGCAAAATCACCGCGGGCGATCAACCAGCGCGCACGATCAAGATAGGTCTCGCCGTAATTGGGGTCAAGCGCAATGGCTTGAGCAAATAATTCTTCAGGGTCAAAATCGGGGTTCGACATCAAACTAACGCGGGCAAGCCCAAGATAGGCAGGACCAAAGTTCGGGTTGATATCCATTGCCTTGCGATAATAGCGCGCGGCGCTGGTCGTATCATCTTTGAAGCGATAGGCTTCACCGATCAAGTATGGAACATCCGCTGAATCGGGTTCGAGCGGTTCGATCAGCAACATGTTCTCAATGTATACATCCCAATTCTTGTCGTCATATGCATCTTTGGCAATTCGATACTGATCCACCGAGGCTGCTGAGCGCGGGGTGTTGACGTATAAAGCTGTTGGGGTATAGGTTGCGTTCAAGAATGCGGAAAGCGGAGTGGGTCCGCTGAATACTTGTGTGGGAATGGCCGTGGCACCGAAGACAGTGGGAGTGGCTGTGAATGTTGGCGAAGGTCCCGGCGTGTTGGTGGGAGCCGCTTCTGCCACGCCCCAGCGTGGAAGGATGACCCCGAAATAAATCACGAGACACATACCGATCCCGATCACTGCAAGCCCGCCAAGTCTTAACAGAGGGCTTCGCATCGCAACGCGGAGCCCGCGTTCTTTCGGCTTTTCATGCGAGAGAAGCAATTTCTCCTCCCACGCCCGCGGACGGTTCATGGGAAATGGCTGAATGGTTTCATCCGGTGAGAGAGCTCCGAGCAGGATCAAGCCGCGTTTGGCGGTTGCATTTTCCGGGTCCAGTTTAAGAGCCGTTTGCAGGCAGTAGATGCGTTCTTTATTCGCCTCGACGGATGCACTAAGCCAGATCCAATAGGTTGGGTTGTTCTGATCCGATTGAAGCAAGTGCGTCAGCAATTCCTTGGCACGCGGTTTATCGCCGCGGCGCAAAGCATTGACAGCTTCTTGAAAAGCAGTGTCGTTGTTCTGTTCGTTATTTGGCTCGTTGAAGTGCTCTTTGAGTTCGCCGGTCATCAGTCCATTTTAATTCAATTCATGGAATTCTTCGACCTGATATGTATAAACTTGCAATTTTGTGTCCCGCCAGAGATTTATGCGCTCCCCCATCTTATAGCACAGTTGTTGCAGGAATTCCTCCGGGTCGGGGATCTTTTCCCAAACCTGCGGCAAAAAGGTAGCTCGCCGAAACCCGTGCTTGAGGATGACCCCATCTACATGCGGACGTAACATGACGAGCAGGTCTTTACTGTTGGAATATTGCAATTCGTGAGGGGGAGTTAAGCGAGAGACTTCGATATGAATCCGGTCCAATTCACTTTCACGGACGGGCGGAAAACGCGGGTCACCCAGCGCCGCCGCAACTGCGTGTTCACGCACATCCTCCACTAACGGCTGATGAGCCTCCAATGCTCCGATACAACCCCGCAGCTCATTATGAATGGTCAGTGTAACAAATGATGCGCCATCTTCAAGCAATGTCGGTGTGAGTGTTTCACTTTCCCATCGAGGTGACGGTCTGCCCCGCACGGCATTTTCGATCGCTTCGCGCGCAATACGCAAAAGAATCTGTTTCTCTCCATCGGTCAATGAAGTTGACATGCTGCCCTCCAGAGCGAACAACGAAGAGCGCCAAGCCGCATAGCTTGACGCTTATATTTCTATTTAGATAACTTCCAATATTCACGATTGTGATAGATCAAAGGTTCACCACTGCCGGTTCCGCGTGCTGCGACAACCTCGGCAATGAAAAGGGTGGTCGACCCCGCATCGTAGGTGTGAACAACTTTGCAATCCAACCAGGCGAGTCCACCCACGATCAAGGGCGAACCAGTGACCAGGGTTTCGGTTTTCACAGTGGCTATACGATCTTCAATTTCAGGCATACGTCCCGCAAACAAGTCAGAGACTTTTTCCTGTTCTGTAGAAAGAATCGTCACCCCGAATGTGCGGGATTTCGTCACCAACTCATGAGTACGGGTGTGTTGCTGCAATGAAACGATGAGCAGCGGCGGATTCAACGAAATGGATGTAAATGAGTTAACGGTCATCCCGTGCATTTCACCTTCATGCACAGCGGTGACAACGGTCACCCCCGCCGACCACGCGCGCATGGCGGATCGCAGGGCTTCAGGGTCTAGGGTCATAACTGGGGAGTTCTCCATATCAGTTTCTCTTTTTCATCATAATTGCCGCGGGAGGGCGAGTCAAGCCAAAAATGGATTCTTTGGACATAGAGATGTCAGAAAAATCCATTCAATCCGTGCATTCCGTGTACCAGGAAAGATTTTTCATCTAAATCTGCACATCTTTGATTCAATCAAGCGACAAAACCTTACCTTAATTACCATTTATGCTTGCGTGGTAAACTCACCCGCATGTCTTCAAAAGTTAGAAATATTCTTCTTGGGCTGGCAGGGTTGCTTCTGTTGGCTGTATTGGTGTACCAAATTCCTGCTGTGAAATCCCGCCTTGAATGGCGTCTCGACGTATTCCAAATTTATGTTAAGAACGTCATTGATCCAGTCGGTCCAGTGCCTACAGCACTACCGGTCACACCGTTGCCAGCCACTCCAACCATGGCAGTAACCAACACCGCTGTCGTCCAATCATTACCCACACTCACACCAACACCCACCTTTCCCCCATTGCCTGCCCAGGCATCCATCATATCCCCTCCCTATGAAAAACAGACCGCCAACAATTGCGGACCTGCGACTCTTTCAATGGCACTTCATCTTTATGGATGGGAAGGCAGTCAAAGCGATATCTCGGATCTGATCAAACCCATCTCCGGCGATCGGAATGTCAACCCGGAAGAGTTGCGTTATTACATCCGCACTCAGGCAGGTTGGCTTAACCTTGAATATCGCGTAGGCGGCAATCTCGAATTAATTAAACGCCTGCTTGCGGCCAACTATCCTGTCATTGTTGAAACGGTCACCTCGCTCAACCCAGCAGATGCGCTTGGACCCAACGACGATCTGTGGGCGGCTCACTATCTGCTCATCACTGCGTATGACGATGCCAAACAGGAATTCACCATCCAAGACTCGTACCATGGTCCCGACCTGACCATTTCCTATGAACAGTTTGAAAAGGAATGGAAGCCGTTCAACAACGTTTATCTTCTGTTGTACTTCCCGCAATTCGAAGAGGAAGTGAAGACCCTTCTCGGCTCAGACTGGGACCCGAACCTGAATCGCCAACGAGTCCTTTCCGCCACTGAAACCGCTGCCACCGATCCCGCCGCCGACGCCTTCGACTGGTTCAACTATGGTAGCAACCTCGTCTACTTTGAACGCTACGACGAAGCTGCCCGCGCCTACGATAAAGCCCGCGAACTGGGTCTGCCATTGCGTATGTTCCGCTATCAATTCGGTCCATTCCTTGCATACTTCCACTCCAATAGAAATGAAGACTTACTCACTCTCACCAATTACGCTCTTGGTGTCACTGAAATGTCAGAAGAAGCCTGGCTATGGTATGGCTATGGCTTGTATCGCAAAGGGGATTATGACGGCGCGCTCAAAGCCTGGCAAAAAGCCGATTCCATCAACCCGAATTTCTTTGAAGACCAGGCCCGAAATGCCATGCAATTGGTACAGTAATGCGTGAAGCATTAACCATAATCAACAATTCAGCCGAGCATAATGAAAAAAATTCTTCTTCTCCTTGCCCTTATTCTTGCCGCCTGTCAGGCAACGCCCACACCTGCGTCGGTAATCACTGAAGCCGTTACCGAAACCAATGCCCCAGCAACAGAGACGGCAATCCCTTCACCAATATCCACACCTTCGCCGGTTGCAACTGCAACGCCAGATACGATCCGCATCTCTCCAAAAGATGGCATGACCCAGATCCTAATTCCCGCTGGAACCTTCGTTATGGGCG
The DNA here is from genome assembly GCA_041157505.1 of Chloroflexota bacterium. Taxonomy (GTDB): domain Bacteria; phylum Chloroflexota; class Anaerolineae; order Anaerolineales; family Villigracilaceae; genus Villigracilis. Next base: position 7,424 of record JBEBCV010000449.1, read on the forward strand.
CCATGGATGTCTATCGCGAGAACGACGAACAGCCACCTCACGAAGTAACTCTCGATGCTTATTGGATCGATCAAGTGGAAGTGACCACCGGCATGTATGAGCTGTGTGTCGATGCAGGCGAATGCCGCCCGCCAAAAGAACTCCGCTCAGATAATCGTCAGGAATATTTTGGCAACCCTGAATTCCGCGATTATCCTGTCGTCTATGTCACCTGGTTTGATGCAGATGTGTATTGCCAATGGGCAGAGCGCCGCCTCCCCACCGAAGCCGAATGGGAGCGTGCCGCCCGCGGTGATGACAAGCGCAATTATCCCTGGGGTGACGAATTGCCAAATGAATTCAATTCGAATTCATTGAATATTGTTGGTGATACAACCCGTGTAGGTTCGTATGCGGAAGGGGCAAGTCCATTCGGGGTGTTGGATTTGGCTGGCAATGTTTGGGAATGGGTCGCAGATCGCTACCAACCCAATTACTACGGCGAGTCTCCGCTTGAAAACCCGCAGGGTCCTTCAGCTGAAGAAGTTCAAAATCTGTATCGAGTCATTCGCGGCGGTTCTTTTCAGGAAGATGGCATCTTCATCCGGCTTGTGAACCGCAGTTTCCTTGAAGGTCCCAACCCTAGAGCAGACCAGAAATCAGAAGAGTATTATGGAAAGAGCACCAATCGTATCGGGTTTCGTTGCGCACAGAACGGTGAATAAGTAACTTCATTTCCATCACCCCGCAATTCGGATAGGATTAGATCCGTTTGCGGGGTGAATTTTTTTTAATTTTTTCCTGACTCAGGCTCGGGTTAGGAAGGGACCGAATACTCATCCAAGCAGTTTACAAATATGTAAGATAGATGCGTCTGATTGCACAACCTTTGGGGGATTAGGCTAATTCTCCTTCTACATATACTGGAGATATCAAACAAAGGAGTCTCTATGAAAAAAATATTACCCATCCTTACCATTATTGCGGTCTTTATATCTGGCTGCAGTATGGGGAGCGCTGAACCGACAGCCATTCCCCTTCCTACGGCATTTCCTTCGGTTACACCCCCGGCCATTAACCCAACAACAGAAGCGGTTAGCAATGCACAACCTGGTCAAGAACGCGTTTCCCAATCTGATGGCATGCCTGCTGCTTATATTCCCGATGGTTCATTCCGTATGGGTGCGTTAGATCCTGAAGAACAACGTGACGAGAAGCCCGATCACACTGTGACGATGAAAGGCTTCTGGCTGGATAAACTTGAGGTGACCAATGCCATGTATGCGCTCTGTGTTCAAGCAAGTGCATGTGAACCACCGCAAACCTTCAAGTCGCAGACCCGCGAGTCCTATTTTAATAATGCCGAATTCAATGATTATCCTGTCGTGTATGTCACCTGGCTTCAAGCAGATACCTACTGCAAATGGGCTGGGCGCCGCCTCCCCACCGAAGCGGAATGGGAATACGCCGCTCGTGGTTCAGATTTCCGCACCTACCCATGGGGTGATGAACGCCCTGATTCTTCACGTGGCAATTTTAATTACTTCGTAGGTGATACTACCCGTGTTGGAAATTACCCCGCTGGTGCAAGTCCCTTTGGCGTGCTCGACATGGCAGGCAATGTTGCCGAATGGATCTCGGATTACTACGACGGAAATTACTACACCAAAGGCGCAAATGTGAACCCTACCGGTCCGGGCGCTCGTGAATTGTATTTCAATCGTGTGGTACGTGGCGGCACGTTCCAGGATGTATTTGATGACGTCCGCCTTGCCAATCGTGCTTCTGTTCGCGGATCAAATCCAAAAGCAGATGATGTTTATTCAGAAGATTATCTTGGTGAATTTTCCCCCAAGATCGGTTTCCGCTGCGCTTCTGACTAAACCGAAAGTTGTTTACATTACAAGCCGTTGGGCATCTCCCGACAGCTTGTTTTTTTTATTGACTATGAATTTTTGCTATGGTATTATCCAACACGAAATTGAATAGTCCTACAAAGACACTCTTATCCAGAGAGGCGGAGGGAACGGCCCTGCGATGCCTCGACAACCGATCAACCAAAATTGAAAACGGTGCCAATTCCGACAGGATAGCTGGAAGATGAGAGGGTAGCAAAAGCTTAGCTTGAATTGCCCTTTCTGCATGTCTGAAAGGGCAATTTTCATTCTATAAGGAGAAACAAAAATAATGTCAAATACTTTTATGTCTTCCCCAAAACTGATGTTCACATCAGAGTCTGTAACGGAAGGACACCCCGATAAGATCTGCGATCAAGTTTCAGATGCCGTGTTGGATGCCTGTCTTGAACAGGATCCTCGTTCACGCGTGGCGTGCGAAACCGCGGTCAAGACCGGTTATGTAATGCTGCTTGGTGAGATCACCACCAGCGCTCAGATCAATTACGATGAGCTCGTTCGCAAGACCGTCAATGAGATCGGTTATGACTCCAGTGAAAAAGGTTTTGATGGAAATTCCTGCGGCGTGTTGGTTGCCATTGCCAAGCAATCTGGCGACATTGCCATGGGCGTGGACAAGGCTCTCGAAGCCAAGTCTGGCGAAATGACCGAAGCCGAAGTGGAAGCTGTTGGCGCTGGTGACCAGGGCATGATGTTTGGTTATGCTTGTAACGAAACCCCCACCCTGATGCCAATGCCGATCTACCTCGCGCACAAGCTCACTCGCAAGCAGAGCGAACTCCGCAAGAGTGGTGCGGTAAAGTGGTTGCGCCCCGATGCCAAGAGCCAGGTGACCATTGAATATTCCAAGGGTCAACCTGTTCGCATCGACACCGTGCTCATCTCCACCCAGCACTCACCTGATGTTTCTCAGAATGAGATCACTGAGATCATCACCGAAGAACTCATCATGAAGACCCTGCCCAGCAACCTCGTGGACAAGAACCTCAAGGTATACGTTAATCCGACTGGTCGCTTTGTGGTCGGTGGTCCGATGGGCGATGCCGGTGTGACCGGACGCAAGATCATCGTCGATACCTATGGTGGCATGGGTCGTCATGGCGGTGGCGCTTTCTCCGGGAAAGACCCCACGAAGGTGGATCGCTCCGCTGCGTATGCGGCTCGCTATGTGGCGAAGAACGTGGTCGCCGCGGGTCTCGCAGACCGCGTTGAAGTGCAGGTTGCTTACGCCATTGGCGTGGCCCACCCGCTCTCCGTCAATGTAGAAACCTTCGGCACCGCCAAGATCGCAGATGAGAAGATCGCCAAGCTCATTGATGAAACCTTCGACCTGCGCCCCGGCGCCATCATCCGTGACCTCGGTCTGCGCAAGCCGATCTACCGCAAGACCGCTGCTTATGGTCACTTCGGTCGCGATGACATCGAATTCCCATGGGAACGCACCGACAAGGCTGCTGCTTTGAAGAGCGCTGCTGGTCTGTAATTCATAGAAATAAAAAGAGCCTCTGATTTCTCAGAGGCTTTTTTTATTGGTTAATATAAGGCGAAACCGGAATTTAAACGAAAAGAAAATTATTTGTTAAAGTTCAGACATTAAAAATTACCTATTCAGATAATAGAAAGGACTCTTAAATTATCTCAACCACATCCTGGTATCCATTCTAAACAGCCAGTGTCAAGAAATTTCCTATTCAATATATCTGGAGTTTCCCACTTTAAGTCTACAATTCCATAGGTATCAATAAACTTCAAAAAGTCG
>JBEBCV010000450.1:0-4060 GCA_041157505.1 Chloroflexota bacterium
AGAGCGTTGATCATTGTCAATGCTCTATCAACTTTTGTCCTTTAAGCCCAACTCATAGTATATTCGGTTCCAGGAGAGCAAAGACATGACACCCACAGCAGCCGACCTCATCATTGTTAACGCAAAAATATTTACCAGCAACAAGGATATGCCACAAGCAGAAGCAGTTGCCATAAAGGGCAATCGCATTCTATTTGTGGGAAGCAGTGACAAAGCGCAAAAGTTCAAAGATTCATCTACACGGGTCGTAGACGGACAAGGGCACACCCTCACACCCGGGTTCATCGACTCGCATTTTCATCTGCTATGGGGTGCGATCTGGTCTGGCGCGGCACAACTTTATGAAGTGAAAGACATGAACGACCTGAAATCTGTCCTGCTCGCACATGCCGAAAAGAACAAAACAACTGAATGGGTCGAAGGACGCGGCATTCGTTATAACATTGCCTCCAACCGCCACGAACTGGATGCCATCATCTCAGACCGTCCGGTGTATATCAACGCCTATGATGGACATACCTCCTGGGCAAATACCAAAGCCCTTGAACTGGCAGGTGTTCTCCAACCCGGCAAGGATGCCGATGGGATCGGGGTCATCGTCCGCGATGAGAATGGGATCGCCACTGGTGAACTGCGCGAAACCGCCACAGACATGGTCTCCAGCCTGATTCCACTTCCCAATGAAGCCCGCAAACGTGAACTGCTCAAGATGACCATGGCACGCATGAACGCAACTGGTGTGACCAGCGTCCACAACATGAACGGGGACATGGAAGAACTCATGACCTTCGCTGCTGTCGAAGATGCCGGTGAAATGACCGTGCGCGTGTACGAGCCTTATCACATCAAACCAGAGACCACCGAAGATATGCTCGCCGAAGCGGCAGAAATGTCAAAGGTAAAAGGCGAGTTTGTGCGCGGCGGCGCAGCAAAATTCTTCATGGATGGAGTTTGGGAATCGTATACCGCCATGAACATCGAACCATATGCGGATAACCCAGAATCAAACCCTGACCCCATTTTTTCACTTGACCATTTCACTCGCATGGCGACCTTATGCGACAAAATGGGATTGCAGATCGCCGTCCATTGCTGCGGAGATGGTGCAGTGAGGCAAACGCTGAATGGGTTCGAAGCAGTTCAAAAATCCAATGGTAAGCGTGATAGCAGACATCGCATTGAACACATTGAAGTCATCCATCCTGATGATATTCCCCGCTTCAAGGAGTTGGGCGTCATCCCATCCATGCAGACCAGCCATTCCCCAATTAGTGTGGCGGGCGATGATATATGGCCTGCCCGGGTTGGAAAGCAGCGTTGGCATCTTTCTTTTGCCTGGCGAGAACTTCTGAATGCTGGGAATCAAATTGCGTTTGGCAGTGACTGGCCAGTAGCGCCGTTTGACCCGATGGTCAATCTCAATTCGGGGTTGAACCGCGAAAAATGGGATGAAAACACCCCGGCACAGAATCTTACGTTGGCAGAACTGATCACAGGCTACACCCGTGATGCGGCATACACAGAGTTCATGGAACATGAAAAGGGACAGGTCAAGGAAGGCTATCTTGCAGACCTTGTCTTGTTCTCGCACGACTTATTTGCACTCGACCCAAAAGATATTCAAAGCGCCAAACCCGTGTTGACGATCGTCAACGGGGAAGTCGTTTTTGAAGCCTGAGCATGTCCATGTCATCTTTGAAACCTGCTGATATCGTCATCCGACATGCGCGAATATTTACAGGGGACGATGCCAATCCATTCGCAGAAGCCGTGGCAGTTCGAGGGAATCGCATCGTTTATGTCGGGAGTGATGCAGGTGTAGAAAACTTTTGCGGTGACCAGACTCGCATCATGGATGGGCATAACCACACCCTCACCGCAGGGTTCATCGACACCCATGTTCATCTGCTATCAGGTGCAACATGGATGGGATATGCAGAGTTGAGTCAGGTTCACACGAAGACTGAACTAAAAGCAGCTTTACTGGAGTATTCACAAAATAACCCCAGCCGAGAATGGATCATTGGTTGGCGGGCGCATTATGAAGTGATTTCTACACGGCAAGAGTTGGACGAGATCATCGCCGATAAACCTGTTTATATTCGCTCGTCCGATGCGCATACCGCTTGGGCAAATACCAAGGCACTTGAACTGGCAGGCATTTTAAATCAAGGGGATACGGAAGGTATCATCCGCGATGCAAATGGAATCGCCACTGGCGAATTACGCGAACCCGATGCGATGAAAGCTGTCCTCGACATTATCCCCCCGCCTGATGAAGCTTTCATTCGCGAGCAGTTAAGAAAAGCGGTGCAAGGGTTCAACAGAACCGGCATTACGAGTATCCATAATATGAATGGCGATATGAAAGACCTGATGGTTTACGCAGCGGCAGAAGACGCAGGTGAGTTAAATCTCCGGGTGTATGTTCCGTTAGAGGTCAAGCCGGAGGCGGTTGAAGCGGACTTGAAAGAAGCTGTAGAGATGGCAAAAGTCCATGGGGAGTTTGTGCGCGGAGGTGCTGTCAAATTCTTCATGGATGGCGTTTGGGAGTCTTTCACAGCGTTCAACGTCCACCCGTATGCCGATGATCCGAACGTCGTTGTAAAGCCGCTGTTTTCATTGGAGCACTTCACCCGCATGGCAAGCGCTTGCGACAAACTTGGCTTGCAGATCGCTGTGCATTGCTGCGGCGATGGCGCGGTGCGACAAACGCTCGATGGATATGAAGCCATTCAAAAACAAAACGGAAAACGCGATAGTCGTCATCGCATTGAACACGTGGAAGTGTGCCAGCCTGAGGATATGCCGCGCTTCAAGGAACTTGGTGTGATCGCTTCTGTACAACCCACACACGCGCCTCTTCGCCTAGACGATGGCGGGGTCGCCAAACCCAGGCTTGGGGAACCACGCTGGAAGTTTTGGCAGCCCTGGCGTGACCTGAAAAATGCAGGCGCATTGTTATCGCTTGGCAGTGATTGGACTGTGGTTTCGTATGACCCCATGACCCATTTCCATGTTGCGTTGAATCGCGAAAAATACACACCCGATAGCACCGATCAACGCCTGACCCTTGAAGAATGCATCTTGGGTTACACCAGAGACGCTGCGTATGTGGAGTTCATGGAACATGAAAAGGGGCAAGTGAAAGAGGGCTATCTTGCGGATCTTGTTTTATTCTCGCACGACCTTTTTGAATTACCCCCACAAGACATTCTGCAAGCCAAAGCGATTTTGACCATTGTTAACGGAAAGATCGTTCACGATAATGATTAATTCAAATTGTAGGTCAGGCTTTTAGCCTGACCTACTTCAATAAATCAATAAATGGTGGTTGTGCACAGCACAGGCAAACCAGCCTACGAAAAAACTAGATCAGTATCGGACTGTTTCCGCGTAAGTGATTTGGACGTGTAAGTAACCACATCACCCATTCAGCAACATCGTCAGTTGTGAGATTCGGTTTGCCTTCGGCATCGAAGGGGGTACTGAGCGCCAAGCCCGGTGAAAGAATGTGAGTACGAATTCCATATTCGCTGCTCTCAGCACGGATCAATTCCATAAGGGCGGTCAGACCATGCATGGCAACGGCAAACGCGCCATCTTGCGGATAAATCCCCATCGCAGAATCGGAACCAATAGACATCACCTCGCCATGTTTTTGTTCACGCATTATAGGCAAAGCAGCACGCGCCATCAGGAAGGGTTCACGCAAATTGGCGTCCATGACCAAGTCCCACGTTTTGACATTGTGACTAAAAATCATCCCACCACTCCAAAAGGGAGAGATGAAGATCAGAATATCCAATCCGTGATAAGTGGAAATAGTCTGCTTTACAACGGATTCTGCCGCCGCTAATGAATCCAACTCAGAGACAATCGAAAGGACGTTTCCACCATTCTCTTTGATCGTGGATGCGGACATTTCGAGCATGTCTACCTGTTTGCCACAGAGAGAGATGTTCACTCCCTGTTTGGATAGTGCCAATGCGACAGCACCAGCTAATTCCGCGCTGCCACCGGTGATGAGGGCAGTTTTCCCTTGCAACGATTGGCTCAT
>JBEBCV010000451.1:0-6879 GCA_041157505.1 Chloroflexota bacterium
TGTTATTGATGGCAGTGGTTCAAGAACAAGACCTCGACGCTGCCACCAAAGCTCTGCAAAAGATCGGCGCATCGTTAACCTATCTCTCAAGTGCCGGTGGTTTTTTAGGCAGACGAAACGCCACGCTGCTGGTAGGCTTGCCGTTCGATAAACTGCAAGACTCATTGAAGGTCTTGCACGAAGCCTGCCGCCAACGAATCGAATACATGACGCTGCCGCTGGAAGGCTCCCCCATGCCCATGCCTGCCCCTGTTCCCGTCACGGTTGGCGGTGCAACCGTCTTCGCATTGCCTGTGGAACGCTTCGAACAGATCTAGGATTAACGAGGAGAAACCGCCATGAAAATGATCATTGCCATTGTGCACGACAACGACGCCGATACTCTTACTCAGGCATTCACTGCCGCCAGCTTCCGCGTAACTCGCGTGGCATCTACAGGCGGTTTTTTACGCAGCGGTGTGGTCACTATGCTGCTTGGTGTGGATGACGATCAAGTGGACGCTGTCATCGATACCGTTCGAAAAGCCCTGCCCTCCAAAGTTGACCAAAAACGCGCGACGGTCTTTGTTGTGCCCGTCAGCCATTTTGAACAAGTTTAGATTTACCGCACGTTCAAACAGAGACGTACTCAGCAGGAACTTTCCAGCTGACCCAACGTCTTTGTTTTGTTTAACGAGGTATTCATGAAAAATAAAAATTTACCTGCCTTGCTCGCCCTTTTGCTTCTTGCACTTGCCTGCGCAAACCCACTGACATCGCCAGCACTGGAACAACCCGCCAATGTGGAAACAATGGTCGCCGCAACTCTCTCCGCTCTGACGTCAGTTCCGGCTCCTTCCACACCTGTGGCTGGAGATTCCTCTTCCAGCCTTTTGCCACGCTCGATGGTTTATCTCGCGAACGACACTGCCCAGATCATGCAAGTCTTCCGCTTGGAAAAAGACGGCAAGACCGTTACCCAACTCACCTTCGAGCCATCCAAAGTGGAAGAGTTCGATGTCTCACCAGTGGATGGCAGCATTGTTTTCCTTACGAACCATCAACTTTATCTCGCCAATGCCGATGGCAGCAACCGCCGTTTAATTTTTGATGCCGGTCCGCAAGACGAAGTCAATCCATTTCTGACTCGGGTGATAAGCCCTGTCTTTTCCACCAATGGGCAAACGGTTGCTTTTGGTCACAAAGGCTTGAATTTTTACTCCATCGCCAGCGGACAGACCAACCGAGTAATAGAAGATAAACTCAACGACCCTGGGCAAGGCTTCATCATTCCCGAAGAGTTGTATTGGCCTGAAATGTACTCTACCGATGGCAGCAAGCTCATCATTACACTTGGTTATTACGAAGGTGCTTCCACTGGAATTTATGATGTCAACAGCGGAACTCTCGTGCGTTTAGACAATGAACAGCGTGCCATTATTTGCTGCAGCGATTATTCACTCAGCAAAGATGGTTCCAGTTTATATGCAGGCAGTTCCACCTTTGGTATGTTCGCCGCTGGTCTCTGGAGAGTGGACACGAACACCGGTGCAGTCAACACTCTGTTGCTCGGAGATTTCGACACCGACCCCGCCGAGGTCAGCGACAATCCATTCATTGCACCCGATGGTCAACTGTATTATTTCTATGCCGCAGTCCCGAACACTGGCGACATGGTCAACCGTCCGCCGCTGCAACTCGTGCGCTCGGCTCCAGATGGTGTGACAGGCAGAACCGTTCTCCGTCCGGAAACCTTTACATATATGAACGAAGCGCTCTGGGCTCCCGATGCCAGTTTCGTCATCATCGCCAATGGAACTGCAGAAATCTACTTTGGCGGCATGGCAGAAATGTATTACACCGATGGGCAGAAAGCGATGATCTCACTGCTGCCAAATGTGCAGTCCATGAAATGGGGACCGTAAAAAGTAGAGGCGACTTGCGAGTCGCCTCTACTTTTTATCCAACAACCATATATCAAAAAAGCGGACCACTTTATTCTCGTACTTGTTTGGATACCGTGCAAACATCCCCAAGTGCGGAACATCATCTTCCACCCAAATTTCTTTTGGCTCATTTGCCGCCTCGTAGAGACGATGAGGCGAGTTCATTGCCATTGCACCACCCTGCCACCCGTCAATGACAAAGACCGGGCGCGGACTGATCTTACCAATTTCCAACCCCGGGTGCACATCGTCAATCTCTGCGCCGCTGTAGTATTCGCCCCAAAAGAGCACAAACGGTTGAAAGAACTTAACCGGCATGTTCAAACGCAACACATCCTCCAACGATGGATAGGCGCTATCTGCGACCAGAGCTTCAATTTCAGGATGTTCTGCCGCAGAAAGGATCAACGTCGCGGCCCCCATTGAGCCGCCCCACGCCCCAACATGTTCCACACCATCTTGAGCCAAGGCAAAGTCAAGCGCGGCTTCCACATCCATTCTCTCGTAATATCCCAGTGTGGAAAGTTCACCGTCACTGCCGCCATGTGAGCGAAAATCCCAAGCCAACGCGCCATAACCATGTTCAACGAACATAGCATAAATACTCTCGGGACGGTTGTCGTTATATCCATGCGCGATCAGGATCACAGCTCCGTTTTGAGGCGGGGTGTACCAGGCAGAAAGATCCAGTCCATCTTCTGTGCTCAGGGTCACATTCTCAAAGGGTATGCCTTCTGCCATGAGCAAATCACCTGTTGGCACAGACGAATGTGGATGCAAAACAGAATTTGTCCAGCGGCTGGTGAAAACCAATGTACCGGCAAGAATGCCGAGAAGTACAAATGAAACCGCTGCAACAAATAGATTGAGCCAATAACGGATGGTTTTCATAAATATCGTAGGGGCGACTCGCGAGTCGCCCCTACATATAATTACCCCAACACAAAATTATCGATCAGGCGTGTCTTTCCAAAATAGACTGCCAACGAAAGCAGTGCCTTGCCGGTCACGGTATCCAACTCGTCCAAGCTGTCATAGTCGGCACAGGAGACGTATTGCATCTGTGCCAGCGATTCGCTCGCCAGCACTTCTTTCATCTTTCCTCTTAATACCTCTGCATTGCGCTCCCCGGCTTCATACAATGCCTTCGCGGCGCTCAATGCCCTGAATAGCACTGTTGCCCCTTTACGCTCGGCTCCGCTCAAATACTTGTTCCGGCTGGACATTGCCAATCCGTCCGCCTCGCGCGCCGTCGGGCAGACGACCATCTCGAGCGGGAAGTTCAAGTCTGTGACCATGCGCCTTATGACAGCTGCCTGCTGGGCATCCTTTTGACCGAAATATGCCTTCGTTGGCTGGGTGGCGTTGAAGAGCTTAGCCACCACCGTCGTCACCCCGCGGAAGTGACCCGGGCGCATCGCCCCCTCAAGCGGACTCGTCAACGCCTCAACCTCCACCCAGGTCTGGTAGCCAGCCGGATACATGATCTCCGCTGTAGGCGTCCAAACCACGTCCACACCGAGCGGGCGGAGCAGGCTCAGGTCACGTTCGAGGTCACGCGGGTACTTGGAGAGGTCTTCATTCGCACCGAACTGGGTTGGGTTAACAAAGATGGTGACGATGGCATGCTGGTTCTCTGCCTTGGCACGAGACACAAGCGACAAATGTCCCTCGTGGAGATATCCCATTGTGGGAACAAGACCAACCGTCCCCTTGAGAGAGAGGCGGGCAGCTCTTAGGTCAGAGAGAGAGGAGACAATTTTCAAGTCAGACTCCAATTTGTATAGACATTTACAAAAGTACTACTTGACAGGCTAGAAATTTTGTTCTACACTTTTATCAGAATTTAGACAAAAGGAGAAATACAATGGCTTTCGGATACACCAACTCAAAAGGAACTACCTACTACCTTCACGCTCGCGGCAAGATGTTCTTCTTCGCTAAAGAGGTCAAGGAAGGCGCTCTCGATGCTGTGCCCGCTGGTTACAACGTGGTCGAAATGAAGACCGGCATGCCCGTCCTCAAGAAGGCAGCTGCTGAAGGCACCGCCACCACCACAGAAACCACCAATACGGAAAGCGCAGGGTAAACCAAGTATAACCCTGTTCAAAAACCTGGCTTTTGCCGGGAAAATATCCAACCTGTTCTTTTAGATTAATAGGAGACTAATTATGACACGTACACAGCATCTAAAAGCCACTAAAACCAAAGGGGTGCAGCCATGCCAACTCTAAACCGCGTTCAGTTGATCGGTCGTTTGGGGAAAGACCCTGAAAGCAAATACACCCCCACCGGCAAGAAGGTCTGTCACTTCAGCCTCGCTGTCAGCAACCGCTGGAAAGACAAGAACGGCGAGACGAAAGAGACGACCGAATGGATCAACATTGAAGTGTGGGGACGGCTTGGCGAGGTCTGCCAGGAATACCTCAAAAAGGGCAGCCTGATCTTTGTAGAAGGTCGCTTGAAAACCGACAAATACGAAGACCGGGAAAGCGGCGAGACGAAGTACTTCACCAAGATCGTTGCCCAAACCCTGCAATTTCTGGACAGAAAGTCTGCCGATGAGCCTGTTATGGCTGTCGAAGAAGAAACCGGCGAGTACGAATTAGCCGGAGAATAGAAAAACCAAAAAGAGACAGTCGCCGAAAGGTGACTGTCTCTTTTTATATTTGTCTTTAGATAATTTCAAAATCCCTCTCATACAGTGATTCTTCTTGCGCCCCCGTTTTGGGTGGTTTATACTTGCCCCATGCCACTCCCAGAAAAAATCGGACGATACGAAGTCAAATCAGAACTTGGACGCGGCGGTATGGCTACGGTCTACCGCGCCGTTGACCCCAACTCCGGACGCGAAGTTGCCATCAAAGTCTTGCCGCGTGAAATGATGCATGACCCGCAATTCCGCGAGCGCTTTGAACGCGAGATCAAGATGATCGCGTCACTGGAACACCCTGCCATTGTGCCAGTCTATGATGTAGGCGATATTGATGGTCAGCCTTACTTCGTGATGCGCTTCATGACAGGCGGTTCTCTTTCAGACCTGATCGAAAAGGGCAGCATTCCAATCGAAGATACTGCCAAGATCATTGAGAAGATCGCACAGGGTTTGGCTTATGCTCATCGCAAAGGCGTTATCCACCGCGACCTCAAACCAGACAACATCCTCTTCAACGATGACGGCGAACCGTTCATCTCAGACTTTGGTGTTGCCAAGATATCCGAATCCACCAGCAATTTGACTGGCAGCGGCGTGATCGGTACTCCTGCATATATGAGCCCCGAGCAGGCTCAAGGAAATGAAGTTGACCTGCGCAGTGATGTTTATGGTTTGGGCGTCATTGTCTATCAAATGTTGAGCGGTCATCAACCGTACAGTGCAGATACCCCCATGGGTGTGGTGGTCAAGCACATCACCGAGCCAGTGCCGGAAATCCTCAAAGTATTACCCAACCTCCCCGAAGAAGTGGATGCCATCATCAAAACCGCGATGGCAAAAGATAAGAACCAGCGATATGCCAATACCATTGAATTAGCGAAAGCGTTAAATACCCTTGCGTTTGGCAACCCAGGCGATATCACCTTCCACACTATGAACGGCACGTCACGCCTCAAGTCTTCCAAGACCGTACAGCTCTCGCGTGGACAGACAACTGGTTTGGTGGCGGGTGGTGTGGTCCTTCTCCTGGCTATTATTGGTGTGTTCTTGCTCCGCAATCAACTTTTTGCGCCAGACCCAACACCTTCAGCAGAAATTGCATCAACTGAGGTCAAAGAATCTCCCACGCCTTTGTTGATCGTTGTTACGGCAACTCTCGAAGAACCAACAGCTTCTTCGGGACCAGCTTTTGCCCCAGCATGTTCTGCAAATGATTTACTCCCCGCCCCTATTGGCAAAGAAACGGATAATTTCTGTGTGCAGAAAATTCCATATGCCTATGCAATGATGGCAGAAGATGCAACATTCACGGTATTAGATTCAAGCACTCCCGGATCAAAATGCCGACAAGAAGCCGTCAAAAATGGAGAGAAAGTTGCTTCTTGTACAGGTCCTAGTTTCGCAGTTGTAGACCTTGAGATCTGCCAGGCACCTGAACTTTCCAACGATGACCTCGCACAATGTTCAGCAGATAACACCTACAACTCAGCCAGCCAATGCTGTGTTCAGTTACCGCCTGAAAAAGCGGCATGCAAAACCATCAAGATCCAGCTTAAGGGCTGCGGCGGATAAACAAGATCGGGCGAGCAATCGCCCGATTTTTATTTCGTGAGATAATTATTTGCATGGGAACTTTATATCTCGTCGCCACCCCAATTGGAAATCTTGAAGATATGAGTCCGCGCGCTGTGCGGATCCTTCGTGAAGCCATTCTCATCGCCGCCGAAGATACACGTCATACCGGCACATTGCTCAAGCACTTCAACATCGAAACTCCGCTCACCAGTTATTTTGAGCATAATAAACTTACCAAGTTGGATTACATCCTTGAACAACTTTCAAAAGGGGATGTAGCTCTCGTCTCCGATGCCGGGACGCCCGCCATTAATGACCCCGGCTATGAACTCGTCCAAGCCGCCCTCGCCGCCTCTTTCGACGTTCGACCTGTTCCAGGCCCATCAGCCCCCATCTCCGCCTTGACCGTTTCCGGGCTGCCAACGGACTCGTTCTTATACCTTGGCTACCTGCCTCATAAATCCAGCGAACGGCATAATTTTGTAGGACAAGTGAGTAACTTATCCTACACGCTGATCTTTTTGGAAACCCCACACCGATTAATTGACTCGCTTGAAGACCTTCTCGCCGTTCTCGGCAATCGCCGCATCTGCGTAGCCCGCGAGATGACAAAGATGTACGAAGAATTTTGGCGCGGAGATGTAAGTGGGGCGATCGAATATTTCAACAGTAAAGAACCGAGGGGTGAATTCACTCTGGTCATTGAAGGTAAGAAGAAAGAAG
>JBEBCV010000452.1:0-8241 GCA_041157505.1 Chloroflexota bacterium
GAATTAAGAATTACATCATTGAGCACCGGCTCTAGTGGAGTGTACTGGTATAGATAAATATAAGCTACGATCAAAACAATTGAAAACACATAGAAACCTGCTACGACAGGGCGTAAGATCGATCTTCTCAAGCTTTTTATCTCATTTTTCATATTACATACTCATCCGGCAGAATTTTGTAGTATGTGAGGACATCACGAATATCACTTGAAAGAGCAAGACGTATCTCTCTCAAATTAGATAATAACAACCTCGAACCAAATACAGCAGAGAAATGATCAATAAATTCTCCAAAAACCATCCTGTATTGTCCAGCTGCCTCATGAGAACTACGATAAAACTCGTTATTGACCAACTGTCGCTTCAAGATGGAAATATCGATCTGTTCAGAGGCGGTAAATGAGGAAATTACCTGAGTAAAGGTTTCAACGATTGCTCGTCCGGCGATCAATTCTGAACGTTCGAGCATACGATCGCAAAGTAACTTGAATGAACGTCGCAATCGTAATTCCTGCCAGGCATCCATGGTGGGGTCGGGAGAAAACAAGGTGATGACACAAGATGGGTCATCTTTTCGCTGAAGGATCGGTGTTGAAATTCCAGGTTCATCCAAGATCAAATTTTCAGATATGTACAAGGAATGAGGCAGGTTGGATACTCCATTAAATAGGATCGAACCTGATGCATTTCCCCATTTCATCTTTATTAGGTAGGGATCTGTTCTCTCAGTAGAGCTGTTTGTCTCCCAAGGAAGCTCAGCTGAACGGACTCCATTTTCTTGCTGTTGATACTCCGCTCGTAGAAGCAGATTGGAATGAACCAATCCATGCGTGGAAAGCTGTATGAATTTTGTGAACATATCGTTGTTCAAGGCGATATCATTTGCCAGATCAATGAGTGCAGAATCACCATCAGGATCAAGAGTTGATGAGGACCAGCGTCCGCGGTAATGATGAAATATCAGTTTTTCATTTGGAGGGTTAAAAAGCCGCAACACCCCCGTTGTTTCTGCCTCTCGAATAGTACGCATCCAAGCCAATATTTCAGCAGGTTTCCTCTTCTTTTCACTGGAAAAAATATCGTCAAAGATGGTATTCATTCCTCAGAATTTTATCACTCCACGAATCGAGGATGCCATACAAATTCTTTACAAACCGGCAAAACCAAAAGGATGGACAAGGGTTCTAATTCTTGGATTGTTAACGAGTCACCTGTAGGTTGTACTATATAATCATGGCGCAGGTGCACTTCAAAACCACCAACCTACAAGGAGAAGAGGTATGGCAACGGAAGCGATAGTCAATAACCGTAAGGAAATTTTCGGGTGGGCAATGTACGACTGGGCGAACTCTGCCTTTAGCACGACTGTTGGAACGGTATTTTTAGGACCCTATGTAGCAAGTTTAGCCCGTACAGCAGCAGAAGCTGCAGGGACGACCACAGTTTCATTTTTGGGAATTCCTGTTGCACCAGACTCCTTCCTCCCTTACTGCATTTCGTTCTCTGTAGGGATGCAGGTTCTTTTCCTGCCTATATTGGGCGCAATTGCAGACTATTCTCATCTAAGAAAAACGATGATGCGGATCTTCGCAATGATCGGCGCACTTGCCACCATTTCGATGTTTGCTCTTACTGATGGATATTGGTGGTTGGGCGGTGTACTTTTCATCCTTGCCAATCTATCATTTGGGGCAGCCATCGTTTTTTATAATGCGTATCTGCCGGATATTGCCAGTGAAGATGAGAGAGATAGGGTATCTTCATATGGTTGGGCGATGGGTTATTTAGGCGGTGGTATTTTGCTCGCCCTTAACCTGGCATTCTTTATCTTTAGCGAAGATATTGGTGTTCCATCATCGCTTGCAGTACGCATCAATCTGGCATCGGCTGGTGTATGGTGGCTGGGCTTTTCTTTTTTCACTTGGTCAAGATTGCGAGCCCGACACGCATCACGAGCCCTTCCAGCTGGAGAGAATTATGCCAGCATTGGTTTCAAACAACTAAAGAAAACCTTCAGCGAAGTGCGCCACTTTCCTGAGACGATGAAATTCCTATTGGCGTACTTCCTTTATAACGATGGCATTCAAACCGTAATTGCTGTTTCCGCCACGTTCGCTGCCGCCCCTTTGATTCAGGGTGGGCTGGAACAAGACCAGACGACACTCACTGCTGTGATCCTTATGATCCAATTCATGGCGTTCTTCGGTGCTCTGTTCTGGGGCAAGCTAGCCGGTTGGATCGGCGCAAAACAGTCCGTGGTCGTAAGTCTCATTATTTGGGCGGGTGTCGTGATCTACGCCTATGGTGGTTTGAAGGGAGATAGTGTCACAACTCAATTCTTCATCCTCGGTGTGTTCATAGCACTAGTAATGGGCGGATCACAAGCCATAAGCCGCAGTCTATTTGCACAAATGATCCCAAATGGCAAGGAAGCGGAATTCTTTGCCTTTTATGAGATCAGTGAACGCGGGACTTCCTGGATAGGACCGCTGGTGTTCGGTCTAGCAAATCAGATGTTCAACAATTTGCGTGTGGGTATCTTATCCCTGATCTTTTTCTTTATCGCGGGATTGATTTTGCTGCCCTTTGTCAATGTCAACAAAGCAATCGCAGACGCGAAAAAATACGATGGGAATAACACCACACAGTAGTATGAATTAGCTTCCAACTCAAAACACCCCGAACCAAATGGTTCGGGGTGTTTTCAACAGAAGACAATCCTCACAAATATTTTCAGGATTCGTAATGATGATTTTGGTGTATATGTTTTTTCTTTCGCAAGAACAAAGGGGTGATCTTAAATTTTGGGGAACGGTCACTGGACCATGATACATCGGGTGGTGCCATCACAAGACTACATAAAATCAAAAGAGTACGGTCATAGTTGACCCGCCATCCGGCGAAATCTTTCCAGGCTTGTTCGCGGTCTGGTTTGATGGGCAACCCAGCGACCTCTAGTTTGTGAATAAGCTCATCGTATTCTGCCCGAGTTACACTGATCGGAGTTTCCGGGAATTTTGGTTCGTGAGGATGAGGAATATCGAAGTAATCGGTAATGCGATGGAAGGAAATAAAGCCGGCGCGGATGCATAACGCAGCGGACATTTCCATGGGAATATCAATGGAAGAGAGGGTGATCGCGGCCGAGTCAAGAACAGCCCCGGCAGAAGTAACCCAGGAATTATCGGAGCGAGGCGAACGGAAAAACACGAGTGCAGGGAGTGTCGTATGGCTCTCTTCGATGTCTGAAAACCAGACCTCCCAGTTCTTCCACAACTCAGCCAGTTTATCCAAGCCATGGATGCGATGAAAACGCGTCAGCATGTCGTATGGATTGGGCGGGTTCCCTGCGCGGACCTCCAACATATTGACCAACTGTTCACGTCGTGAGAAGGCTGAATACATGGTCGGCAAATAGGCGATCAGTAACCCGACCATGATGAGTCCCAGCATGGCTTCGGAAAAAACAAGGATGGTGACCAAATAACCTTCAGATGCCGTAAAACCTAAAGTAAGCAGCGAAGACCCACTCAAGCGAAGATCAAAAAAATAATCTCCTGCCCGTAACGCCCAATACATGAAAGAATAACCAAGAGCAATGATCAAATACCACGTAGGCACCAACAACATAAGTGAAATTGGAGCGAAATACGCCATGATGGCGTCGCGCTGTTCGTAGGTTTTGGTAAAGCGCATGAGAAACTCGGTCAGGCGACGCATTAAACCAAAAACAAGACGGTTCAAATTGCTGCGTGCGGAACGAGGTAAAACGAAGGTGGAAATGGCAGAGAACAACGTGGCAAGCACCATTCCTGCGCCAATCAAAAATACCAAGATGTGTAAGGCTGTATCCATGAGTGGGAATTATATTGGAAGAATGGTTAAATAATAAAAGGTGACAGTCACATAAAAACTGACTGTCACCTTTTATTTCATCGTTCGATTATTGCAAATATTCGTCGAACATACTTCTAAAATCGTTCTCAGAGACGTAACCAACTAGTTTCTTTAAAACATTCCCGTTCCCATCCAACAAATAGAATTCAGGCTGGTAAACGAATCCTAGAGTTCGTTGAAAGGTTTCAGTACGGGGATCGTCGGCATCGAGATAATTGAATTTGACCTTGCCATAATATTCTGCTTCGAGCCCATGAACCATGGGCGCCATGGAGCGGCAGGTACCTCAGGTGAAGCGGAAGAACTCCACCAGTTGCAGCCCGCCTGAGGCAAGGGTGACCGTGGTGGGATCGGTAGCGACAAGATCCTTGCCATGCGGTGTAAAGGGCGGCAACTCTACGGCAATGGTTGGGGATTCAATCTGTGCGGTGGGAGCCACCGTGGGGGCAATGGCTTCGGTAGCGACAGTCTCTCCCAGGTCTGAGACTTCAGGAGGGGTAGTTTCGTTTGTTGCGGACGGGGCGCAGGATACTGCCAGAAGGGCAGCCACCAGCCCAACAGTCCAGAAAAAGAGGCGGGGTTTCATCAATTTTCTCCTTTGAATGCATTAATGATAACGAGTCGTTTCATCCTCTTACAAAATTCACACCAAATTCTCATAAGATATGTCATATTTATCGACCTACTTTGACGGAGGGTCGTTCCTACGCTATACTTGATTTGCACTCTGTCTTACAAACCATGTCATTTGCTCAGAGGGACATGGGAGAGACAAGCTGCAAGATTTGTCTCATACTTCAAAAGGAGAACTCTATGGCAAATTTCAAGCTTACGTACGCAACCATGTTCAACCCACCTGAAGAACTGCACACTGGCTTCGATAAAGCTGTGGCAAAACTAAAAGCCAACATGGGTCAGGAATATGGCATGTTCATCAATGGCAAGGAAGTTTTTGCCGATGAAAAGTTCGAAGATCGCTCACCCATCAACACAGAGTGGGTGCTTGCAAAGATGCAGAAAGGCAACGCCAGCCATGCCAACATGGCAATGGATGCGGCGCGTAAGGCATTCCCAATGTGGAGTCGCACCCCATGGCAGCAGCGTGTGAAGATGCTGCGCAAAGCAGCGTCTCTGATCGAAGATCGTATCTTCGAACTTGGTGCCGCCATGGCAATGGAAGTTGGCAAGAACCGCATGGAGTCTATGGGTGATGTGCAGGAAACCGCCGACCTCATTTATTACTCCTGCTACCAAATGGAAAAGAACAACGGGTATATCGTTGAAATGGGGCGCGACCCACTCGTTGGATATGAATCTCGCAATGTGTCTGTACTGCGCCCCTATGGTGTGTGGCTTGTAGTTTCACCGTTCAACTTCCCGCATGCGCTCACGGGTGGACCATCGGGTGCTGCGCTGGTAACCGGTAACACTCTCGTGATCAAACCTGCCACCGATACCGCCTGGATCGTGCGCTTGCTAGTGGACTGCTTCCGCGATGCGGGCATCCCTGATGGTGTGGTCAACTTTGTGACAGGTCCCGGCTCGACTCTTGGCCAAGCATTGGTCGACAGCCCCGAAGTGGATGGCGTCACCTTTACCGGTTCCTTCGATGTTGGCATGAAGATGTATCAGGATTATGCCAAACGTGAGTATGCCCGCCCAATGATCCTCGAACTTGGTGGAAAGAATCCTGCCATTGTCTCTCGCAATGCAGACCTCGAAACTGCGGCTGTGGGCATCGTCCGTTCGGCGTTCGGCTTGCAAGGACAGAAATGCTCCGCGGCTTCACGTGTATTGATCGAAGAACCTGTGTATGATGAAATGGTTGCTCGCCTCAAAGACCTGACCGATAAGCTCGTGCTTGGCGACCCGACCAATCGGGCCACCTACAATGGACCGGTCATCAACAAGAGTTCGTATCAAGACTTCAAAGATTTCACCGAAGAGATCAGCCAGGGCGGCGGCACTTTCCTCACCGGCGGCAAAGTCCGCGTGGATGGCGATTACGGCAAGGGCTTTTTCTGCGAATCTACCTTCGTCACTAACCTGCCCTTCGAACATCGTTTGTGGAAGCATGAAATGTTCCTGCCTATCACCACTATCGGCAAAGTGCAGAACCTCGACCAAGCCATGGCAATTGCCAACGATGTCAACTACGGTCTGACCGCTGGTTTCTACGGCAACGCCAAGGAAACTGAATGGTTCTTCGAGAATATCGAAGCCGGTGTGACCTACGCCAACCGTCCTCAGGGTGCATCCACGGGTGCGTGGCCCGGCTTCCAACCCTTTGGTGGTTGGAAAGGCTCAGGCTCCTCTGGCAAGAACGCTGGTGGTCACTACTACCTTCCGCTCTATATGCATGAGCAGATCCACACTTCGGTGAAGCCCGTCAAGGCGGCTCCGGCTAAGAAAGCAGCGACTAAGAAAGTGACTGCCAAGAAAGCTGTAGCGAAGAAGGTTAGTGCCAAGAAGGCTGTTGCAAAGAAAGCCGTGAAGAAAACTGCGAAGAAAAAGAAGTAATGAGTCAATAGAATGTAAAAAGTCTCCCGCGGACAAAATCCGCGGGAGACTTTTTAAGAACTTATAGGGTCGTTTTTACAAAGGTGAAATCGATCAGGGAATGAAGAGACTAAACAAATATGCAAAAAAGATTGCAATGAACTAGGAATTACGGCTCACCCACAAATATTTCACCCTCCCATATAATTGTTCTATATAAACCAAAGGAGCTTACTATGGATCAGGAACTCAAACTCAGAGATTATCCTTTCATTGCTTGGATCGTTGGTTTTGCAGGCATCGGCTGGGGAGGGTATGCATTCATCTCAACATTGCCTGCTTTTAACTTCAATGCGCTTTTTGCAGCAGGAGTGGGATTACTATTCCTGATCTTTACATATGCTCTCAACGTCACCGCCGATAAACAGACTGGTATGCTCACCCTGGATTACCGCTCCATTTTCCATCACTCCGTCAAAGAAGTACCGCTCAACCAGATTCGATCCATCCATGTGGATAGGTCTCGAACACGAAGCAGCAAAGGAGGGACGAGTACTACTTATCGTGTTGAAGCCATACTAAAAAACGGTGAAGTTGTCCCCTTCCGCTCATATCACACAGGCAATTTATTCAAACATCAAAAATGGGCAAATGAACTTCGGGCTTTCCTCAACCTTAGCGAAGGTTTTGATGAAACACCACAAGGATTATTTCAGGCAGCAAAGCAGGCAGGTGGCATGGTTGCAAAGAGTCAACAAGAGGCAATGACAGGTTCCAACTCCCAGTTACATAGAGCGGATGGAGTAAACTGGCAATTGCAATCTTTTGGCATGGGCGGCGCTCCCGGAACCCGCTGGTTCTCTCCCGATTTCAAAACTCAAGGAAGTTTTCTCTTCCTCGCTCAAAAAGTTGCAGGGCAATCCAGCACGGGTTTCCTTGCGTCGTTGGGAAAATCCCTCTTCAAACAGTCCATTGCACTGTACGGATTTGACACCAGCGACACCCCAAACCTTGATCAAGCGGATACCTACGCTTCCCTCTCTGCCACGCTGGATACACACTTCATGGCATACACCAGCAACCAAGCCGAGGCACAGCAAATCCTTACCCCGTGGATCCAGCAACCTTTGGCAGAATGGGGCGCAAAGTATCCACTACAGCAGTTCCAATCTGGAGCGAGATTCAGCCAGATCGTCGTCCTCTTCAGCCCAAACGGAGTCTACATTGCAACCCTTGGTACACTCCCACCCGACAAACTGGATGAGGTCACCCGCCTGGGCGTGGAATTGGTGAAGGCTCAAGGCGTATAAAGGATAATTGTCCTCCACTTTTTATTACAGAGGAACAAACCTTCCATAGTGAGGCAAGGCTATAATCATAAAAATATTAATATTGTCTGGAGTAACTAATGTACACACCCAAACCTCTTCAATGGGATGACGCCCTAAGCACTGGCGATGAAACGCTGGATAATCAGCACAAATATCTGGTGGAAACGCTGAACAATTTGGGAGAGGCGATCAACAAGGGGCACAGTGCAGACGCATTAGCCCGAATCCTGGGCAGGTTACGATTTTATGCTGGTTGGCATTTTGGGCGCGAGGAAGAATGTTTTGAGACGTACCACTGTCCTGCCGCTGAAAAAAACAAAAAAGCTCATATGGTCTTCATCGAAAAATTCGATAAATACCATGAAAATTTCCGCGAGGCGGGGGACTCCAAAGAAATGGCGCTGAAGATCCATGAAGAGATCTCAGATTGGATCATCAATCACATCATGAAGGTGGATGGTGAACTTTATCCCTGCATTCATCTCCGCCCCAAATCCACAAACAATTAAATAGA
>JBEBCV010000453.1:0-3406 GCA_041157505.1 Chloroflexota bacterium
TCCGCAAGGAGAAGAAAAGCAGTAAAGCCATGCGGGCTGAATTTGTAAAATCCTTCGTCCACAACGGTCAGACCACTATCGCGAACAGCCTGAGCAAACAGCGAGTAAGCCTTCTCGCTATCCATGAGAATCTCACGGTTGCAGTCGGAGAGATCGAAAATATAATGCTCTCCCAATTTTAAACTAGCGTTCATTCACACCTCCGGTGTTAAAAAGTAAAGAACCCACCCATAAACCTTTTCCAAACGATCCGCAGGATGTATCCCTGCGTAACGGTTGGAACCGTCTATGAGTAGACTCTGTTGGAGTAGTTATACTATGGACTGACTGAGTGTCAATCTTTTCACTTAGTGAATATTTTTTATTGCAATCCCCTACTGAAATCAAAATCATCATTGTGAACATCGTTCAGTTCACAATGATGATTTTGGAAATCCATTTGATACTGATTCAAAAACGGATGGTTCTCAACGTACTATACCTGTTACCTGACCTTCCACTTTATCTGCCCATGGATAGATCTCTGTACCGCGAGCCGCTTCACGAACGGCAGGGTCTTCAGAGTAATGCCCACGCTGTTCTGGTGGGATCAATTCTGCAATGCGACGCATGATCTCATGCCCGATCTCATCCAACTGGTCGCGGAGTTGCTGTCCGCGCCCATCGGCTTTGAAGGGACCGAATGGTTTGCCAATGTTGACCTGGATCCGGGCGCGGCGTCCGCGTTTGAGGTTGGGAAACACTTCGGTCATGCCGACCAAGCCAACAGGAAGAAGAGGCGCGCCCGTCTTCACGGCCAGGAAGGCTGTGCCAGGGCGAGCGGGTCGCAGAACAGTCGCCCAGTTCCCTCCTTCTGGAAAGATCGCCAATACCTTGCCTTCGTTCAGAATCCCTTCGGCTGCGCGGATCGAATCTTTCGCACCTGTTCCCCGATATAGGGGATGATAGCCCCACAAAAGCGGAATGATGCGTGAGACTTTAGGCGCATGCGGGTTGACAGCGCCGCCGAGGAATTCGATCTCCCACGGCGCCACCCGCACAAAACTGACGGGGTCTACAAAACTAAAGTGGTTGCCCACCATAATAAGCGGTCCTGATGCGGGTAAATTTTCTGCACCAGTGATCTCCAGTTGCGAGACAAGATGAAATGCAGGTCGAGATAGCCAGTGCAGGAAGCTTCGCATCATCCTGCGCCGGCTTGATGTAAATTTCCGTTGGCTCATAAATTAATCAGCAGGGGCGTATTCAACGGCAGCCTGTCGTGCACGCTTTTCACTGACGCTTAGCAGTACGAACAGACCAACGACCAAAAAGACAGCAATGGAAAGGATGCCTGCACGTTGACCCGCCTGCTCAGCCAATAGAACTTCCATTCCCTGTGTTTCGAGGCGCAGCGCAACACCCGTAGCAAGGAAACCGTAAATGGTTGGTCCAATGAATGAAGAGGTCTTGCCTGCAATGGCGAAAAAGCTGAAGAACTCTGCGCTTTGTCCTTTGGGAGCAAAGACACCCGCCATTGTGCGTGTGACCGCTTGCACACCGGTGAGCGCCAACCCTGCCAAAGATGCAATGATGAAGAATCCTGTCAGCGTGGTGTTGAAGAACATCCACACCACGGCGGCGATCATCAACAAAAGGGAAGCGAATAATGTGCGCATTAACCCGGCACGTTCCCCATACCAACCGGAAAGATATGCACCCGCCACGCTTGCCGCCTGAACAATGATCATCAGGATAATAAGCTGGGTCTGGTTCATTCCATACAGAACAGCGCCGATGATTGCCGCAAAGTCGAGTGCCATGACGATACCATCATTGAAGATCAAGAAGGCAATGATGAATTTTAGGAACTCATTGAAGTGCCGCACCGAGCGAAAGGTGCGACCGAGGCGGGAGAAAGCCAATGAGAAATAATTCATTCCATTTGGTAAAGGTTTGCGCTCACCGCTCTCTTTGATCCACATGAACGCCGGCAACGCTGAAATAAGGAAGAACAACGCCGTGAACACGAAAGCGCCGCGCACGGGTAAGTCGGTACCTTTGATGAGTACGATGGCAGGCAAGACCAGCAACAAACATAAAATACCGCCCGCTGAACCGATCGCCCAGCCGTTGGCAGAGACACGCCCGATCTCATGCGGTTCGGCAACTTCAGTTAGCAAGGAGTTATAGAACACCTGCCCTGAGCGATATCCGATCTCCGCCAAAATAAAGAAAAGCATTCCAAAGAAAATATCGCCTTTGTGAACGAGGAACAACAAGCCTGTGAAGACCCATGAAAGCGAAGAAAAGAAGAGAAGAAAACGCTTTTTGAATGCTGAATGATCTGCAATAACCGCAAGGATCGGAGATATGATCGCACTCACCAACATCGCAATACCCACCGCAATGCCCCACAAACGAGACCCCTCTGCCCCACCCACCACCGTGCCTTTGAAATATGCTGAATAGATCGCCAGCAACACCACCGCCGCGTATGCAGAATTCCCGAAATCGTACAAGTACCAACCCCATTGGGCGCGTCTTCGTTCCTTATCCATATATGCCTCTCCTCGGAAGTTTTTTCGATTTTACTGGTTTAACAATCCAAACGGCATTTCGTTCTGAAATGCCAGAAATACCCCCTAAAAAATTACGGTATAGTAGGGCTTTCCTCCACCATTTTAGGAGCTACCATGACCGAACCTACAAATCCACTTAATGAAGAAACCCGCACCGCATGGGAAGTGAATGCCGAAGTGTGGGATAAACGCATGGGCGACGAAGGCAACGACTTCTTCAACATTTTGTGCTGGCCCGTTCTCGCCTCTTTTCTGGACCCGAAACCGGGCAGCCACATCTTAGACATTGCCTGCGGAAATGGCTTAACCACCCGCCGTCTCGTCGAGCTGGGATATCAAGTCACCGCCTTTGACTTCTCCGCCAACCTGATCGAATACGCAAAACAAAGAACTGCCAATATTTCTTCACACATCACGTATCACGTTTTAGATGCCACATCCGAGTCTCAACTCCTTTCCCTCGGCGAAGGCAAATACGACTCCGCTCTCTCTAATATGGCGCTTTTTGACATAGCAAATATCGAACCGCTTTTCAGGTCCCTGCCAAAACTTCTCAAACCCGGTGGAGCCTTCGTCTTCTCCATCACCCATCCCTGCTTCAATAACGCCTCGTCCATGCACATCGTTGAAGAACGGGATGATGAAGGCGAGATCAAGACCATGTACTCCGTCAAAACTTCGCGCTACATGACGCCCTACTCCATGCGCGGACTTGCGCTCCGCAACCAGCCCAAACCACAGGTCTATTTCGAACGTCCGCTGCAATACTATTTGAACCTCGGATTTAAAAACGGCTTCGTCCTCGACGGTTTTGAAGAACGCGCCTTTCCGCCCGAAGTGCCACA
>JBEBCV010000454.1:0-3441 GCA_041157505.1 Chloroflexota bacterium
GCGCTACGAGAAGTATCCGAAGAGCAAGTTGGCAGTAACGTAGTTGGACGATGGACGATAGACCATTGACCATGTTTGTCCATCGTCTATCGTCAGAAAAGGAACTTATGGAACACAAACCCGATACGATTAAAGTCTCAGCATCTCACAAGGAAGAAATCTTTGCCACCCACGCAGACTTGCATGTCGTGGTGAAAGGTTCATCGCTGGTCAGCGGTAATGAGGCGATGAAGAAAGCCAAGGAAGTGAATCAACTGCTCGAAGCGCTGAAACAGGCTGGGGTTAAGGAAGAGGCGGTGACACTTCAAGGCGTGAATGTGTCCACATCCTCGGGCGCAATGTTGAAATCCTCCACAGCATCCTATCGTTTGAAAATTCGCTGTGAAGATTTGGCGAAGTTTGCGGAACTCTTGGATGTCATCGCGTCACAGAAGAATACATCCCTCACTCGAACAGAATGGAAATACGACGAAGACGCGACGCGTGAGGCATTGCTGCTACAGACGTTGGAAAAAGCCAAAAGCAAAGCCGTAAAGGTCGCGCAAGCAATGGGGGTGAAGTTGTTGGGTGTGTATGATCTGATGGAAAATATTTACGACGAGGAAATGTCCACTCCAATGCCGTTTCAGGCACAGGCGAAAGCGACATTTCGTTCCGCACCCACAGAACCAGAGCCAAGCCTTGGCATGGATGTACAGCATTCGAAGACCATCCATGAGAATGTGGACATTTGGTATCGCGTCTCAGAATTTTAGCCTAGCACTAATGTTCTATTAATGTTATAATCTCTCCCTTCTCAGGAGAGATTTTTAATATGTCCCCGACCATTCATGTTCAAAATTTAAGTAAAACGTATCAGGTGCCTGAGCGCGAAGGTGGATTTGGCGCGGCTGTCCGTAGTTTTTTCAAACGCAAATATAAAGAAGTGAAAGCTGTTCAACAGGTCGATTTCAAGATCGAGCAGGGTGAAGTGGTTGGCTTTCTCGGACCCAACGGTGCGGGCAAGACCACAACCTTGAAGATGCTTTCAGGTTTGCTGCACCCAACAGGCGGCAACGCGAACGTGCTTGGCTTTACGCCGTGGGAACTCAAGCCCGAATATCTGCGCTCGATGACCTTGGTGATGGGACAGCGCAACCGCCTCTCGTGGGATATCCCTGCGGCGGATTCATTCTTGCTCAACCAAGTGATCTATCGCATTCCCGATGATGAGTATAAGCAGACCTATAAAGAATTAGACGAGCTGCTTGAGCTTGAGCCGTTGATGAAGAAACCGGTTCGTAACCTCTCATTGGGCGAGCGCATGAAGTGCGAGATCGCGGCGGGACTTTTACACCGTCCCAAGGTGCTGTTTCTGGATGAACCCACCATCGGCTTGGATATTACTGGTCAGGCGCGCATCCGTGAGTTTTTGCGGGAGTATAACAAGCGCACTGGCGCGACGATCTTGCTAACCAGTCACTACATGGCAGATGTGACCGCCCTGTGCGAACGCATCATCATCATCCATCATGGACAGTTGAAATATGATGGCGGCATCAACGACCTTTCGAAGAAGATCGCGCCGTTCAAGCTGATCGGTGTGATGCTCGCCGATGCGGATTCACACGACCTGAGCAAATATGGGGAAGTGGTTCAGAACGAAGAAGATGCCGAGAAGCGCTACATCCAGGTCAAGGCGGAGGAAGTGACGCGGGTCACATCACGGCTGTTGGCGGATCTGCCCATCCACGATATCACCATCGCCGATCCACCCATTGAAGATGTGATCGAGCAGGCGTTTAATTCTTAACCTTTTAACCGCGAAGTGCGCGAAGAACGCCAAGAAAAATCTTAGCGATCCTGGCGGTCTTTGCGGTAGAGAGAATTTGGTGAATTATGTTTTTGATTTTCAAACGACTCTGGCAAGTCAACTGGGCGGAGCAATGGCAGTACCGCGCCAACTTGTTGATGTATTTGATGTACTGGCTGGTTTCCCCGATCATTTATCTGGCTGTGTGGACGAGTATTGCGAATGTCAAAGGGGATGTCAACGGATTTACTGCCAACGATTTCATCACCTATTACATGGTTCTGCTTATCTGTGATCAAGTCACCAGCAATATCATCATCCATACCTTTGCTTACAAAATTCAAGATGGTTCGCTTTCGGGTGAGTTGATCAAACCTGTCCATCCCATTTTGACCAGCGCTCTTGTGAACAATGTCGCTTTCAAAATGCTGAGCATGATGGGCTTGACTCCGATCTGGGTCATTCTCTATTTCCTGTTCAAGCCTGATTTCAGCAACGTCGCTTTTCAGAATGTGTTGCTGGCAATTCCGGTAATGGTGATCGCTTTCTTGATCGGTTATTTGCTTTCAGCAACCATCACCGCCCTTGCCTTCTGGACAACGCGTATCTATTCCATTCACGAGTTCTATTTCGCGCTCATCCTTTTGTTCTCGGGGCAGTTCGTGCCGCTTCCGCTTATGCCAAAGGTGATTCAGGATATCGCTCAATATCTTCCTTTTCAGCTGCTTTTGTATTTTCCAATTCAGTTGATCCTTGGAAAACTTTCAGCAGACCAAATTGTGATGGGTTATGTCATGGCAGGTGTATGGTTGGTATTGGCGGCATTTCTCTTCAACATTGTTTGGCGCAACGGCGTGAAGCGTTATTCAGCGGTGGGAGCGTAACGTGCAGACTCTCAAACTACTTTCCGCTTTCTTCAAAGTCAACGTTCAAATGTCATTGGCGTATCGTGCCGATACGGTCGTGAACATTCTGCTCAACCTGATGTGGCTCGGTTGGGAATTGCTGTCGCTCAACATCATCTTCAACAATACAGACACTCTTGGAGGCTGGGGCTTGGGCGAACTCATTGCGTTACTTGGCGTCTTTCGTCTTGTCAACACCATGATGATCGCGCTCATCTGGCCCAACACCGAAAAATTCAACCAATCCATTCGTGACGGTTCGATGGATTACACCATCCTGCAACCGGTCAACAGCATGTTCCTTATTACCTTCTCCCGCATCACCGTTTGGCGCATCTGGGATTTGGTGCTTGCCGTGGTGTTGATCCTGCTTGGCGTCAACATGGCGGAAGAAGTGACCTCCGCGGCTCAGATCCTGACCTTTATCCTGCTCAGCCTCTCAGGCATGATTGTCATCTACAGCCTTTGGATCGTCCTCATCGCGCTGACGTTTTGGTTCGTCAAATTCGACAACAATGTCACCATCCTGCAAGCTCTCATGGACTCAGGGCGCTACCCTGCGACCGTCTACCCGGCATGGCTGCGGATCATTGTCACCTTTATCATTCCGATTGCGTTGGCAACGACCATTCCATTGCAAGCCTTGCGTGGTGAATTAAATGTGACTCAAGTATTTATCTTTTTAGGGGTAAGCGTGGCGAGTTTTGTGATCGCCTCAAGGGTTTGGAAGGCAGGGTTAAAACA
>JBEBCV010000455.1:0-4347 GCA_041157505.1 Chloroflexota bacterium
TCGTTGTTAACGCGCTATGGGAAGGATGAACAAGTCACACGTGCGCTCGACAGCCGTGCATTTTACATCGTACCGCGTGTCAACCCCGATGGCGCGGAGTGGGCGCTGGCAGACCACCCGAAAGAAATTCGTTCAAGCACGCGACCCTACCCCTATGTAGAAGAATCCATCGAAGGTTTGGATGCCTATGAAGACGTGGACGGCGATGGGCGTATTTTGCAAATGCGCATCAAAGACCCGAACGGTGGATGGAAGGTGCATCCTGATCATCCACGCTTGATGATACGGCGCGACCCGGTGGAAGTGGGCGGTGAGTATTACCGCATCTTCACAGAAGGGTTCATGAAAAATTATGACGGCGTCACCATCAAGATCAACCCACCCAAAGAAGGGCTGGACTTGAACCGCAACTTCCCGGCAAATTGGCGGACCGAGTCTGAACAATTCGGCGCGGGTGACTTCCCCACCAGCGAACCAGAAGCTCTCAATCTTGTGCGGTTCATCCTCAAGAACCGCAACATCACAGGTACAATTTCTTTTCATACGTTCAGTGGCGTACTTCTGCGCGGCATGGCAGAAAAGCCCGACGATGAACAGATACCCGAAGACCTGTGGACGCTGCAAAAAATCGGCGCGAAGGGCAAAGAGATCACTGGCTACCCAGATATTTCCATGTTCCATGAATTCAGGTATTACCCCAAGCAAGTCACCACGGGCGCATTCGACGAGTGGACATATGAACATCGCGGTGTTTACGCATGGACAGTCGAGTTCTGGAACCCGGTCAAAGAGGCGGGCATCAAGGACGCCAAGTATATTGATTGGTACCGCGAACATCCCGTGGAAGATGATGTCAAACTTCTGCGGTGGAATGACACCACTTTGGATGGCAAAGGCTATGTCGACTGGTACGAGTTCGATCACCCACAGTTAGGCAAACTCGAAATCGGCGGCTGGAATTTCATGTATATGTGGACGAACGTCCCGCCTGAATTTTTGGAGAAGGAGATCAGCCCCTTCCCGGATTGGGTCGTCTGGCACGCTCTTATCGCGCCCGAGCTTGCTCTGCGCGATGTGAGCGTCGCCCCGCTGGGAGCGGATACATACAACATCCGCCTCGTGATGGAGAACCGCGGCTGGCTGCCCACATATGTTTCAAAGAAAGCATTGGAGCGTAAGGTCTCACGCGGTGTGATGGTTGAGATCCAACTGCCAAAAGGTGCGAAACTGCTCGCTGGAAAGGAACGAGAAGAACCCGGCGAACTCGAAGGCAGGGCTCAAATTCCCGCTTCATTCATCTTTGAATCAGGGGATGGTACGTCAGACCGTTTGAAAGTGGAATGGATGGTCAAAGCGAAA
Organism: Chloroflexota bacterium; assembly: GCA_041157505.1. Taxonomy (GTDB): domain Bacteria; phylum Chloroflexota; class Anaerolineae; order Anaerolineales; family Villigracilaceae; genus Villigracilis. The sequence continues at coordinate 1,360 of JBEBCV010000455.1, forward strand.
AAAGGCAGCAAGGTCAAATTGACGGCAAGCCATGAACGCGCAGGGAAAATCCATACTGAGGTGTTATTGAAGTAAGCATCGCAAACTCGTAAGATGAAATGGACACTGGTCCGTGCAGATACGCCGAATCTGTGCGGACTTTTATTTTGAAAGGAGGAAAGCCCATGACTTGAGGAACATTTGTCATTCCCAGTTCGTCACTTTGGTAACGCCGAAAAACCAAATAAAAAAAACGGAGGATGAAATGAAATCACGAATCACATCGTTGCCGGTATTCCTATTGTTGGGAATGCTGGTCCTGGCTGCATGCGGTGGAGCGCCCGCAGTAGAAGAGCCCGCATATATTGAAGAGGCATCTGCTATCGAAGCATTGCCTGCTGAAGATGCAGGTGGCGCACCTCTCGCCCAGGAAGCAGAAGCGGATCCCGCCTCCGCTTTGAAGGCAGGGCAGGTATATGAAACCGGATCAACAGATAATGTTGCCATCACCACCCACCTCATCATCAAATCTGCAGAAATGCGCCTGTTGGTCGAAGATTCCAACCAATCCATAGATCGGGTGACCCAGGTCGTGGGTGACTCTGGCGGGTACATCATCAGTTCGCGGGTATGGAATCAAATGCATCTGGATGGCAAGAACTACAAATACGCCACCATCACGATGGGCATCCCGGTTGAATCTTTTGAACGGACCCTCAACCGCCTGCGTGGGATTTCCATCGAAGTATTGGACGAAACCGCCTCTGGCGAAGATGTGACCGACCAATACGTGGACTTGCAATCGCAACTCACCAATCTCGAAGCCACCCGTGAGCGCATCAAGTCATTTTTGGAAGATTCTCAAAACGTAGATGAAGCCCTGCGCATCAATCAGCAACTTTCCGAGATCGAACGTCAGATCGAAGAGATCAAAGGGCGCATCAACTATTTGCAAGATCGCTCATCATATTCAACCATCACGGTCACCCTTGAGCCGGAACTGCCAGAGATCGAACCCACGCCAACCCCTGAGCCAACGCCGTGGACACCCGGTGAAACCGCCGAAGACGCCTGGGAGACTCTCACCAAGGCATATCAGGGCATCATAGACTTGTTGATCTGGTTCTTGCTGGTGTTCGTGCCCATCTTTGGTCCGCCTGTGTTAATCGTTTGGGTCATTGTAAAACTGGTTACTCGAAAACCAAATAAGCCTTCTTCATAATAAAAAAGAACTCACCCCGAAATGAAAGTTTTCGTGGGTGAGTTCTTTTTTTAAGGACTCGGCTTCCTTATTTCTTTCCGCGTCCTATATTAATTTCGGGGCAAATGATGTTTAACTTTATATCTTCACCCGCCACATTTCCATTGAGTTGTCGTAGCCGCGAAGCTCAGACTGGAAACGAGAGACCGAATTGGGTGCGGAATTCTTCGCAAGGAATTCGGTCACTTCAGGGTCGTTGCGGATCTCACCAGAGAGGATCAACTCCCCTCCCGCCGAAAAATGTGGAAGCCGCGCCGCGATATTAACCGCTGATCCGAAATAATCCAACCGATCATTTAAATTGACCACAATGCACGGACCATGATGCACCCCCACCTTGATGCTCAACGGCGGAATGCCGCGCGCGGTCAATTCACGTTGAACATCCCAGATCGCCCGCACCGCAGAGACAGGTTTGCGGAATGCCGCCATCACTGCATCACCCATCGTTTTGACGATGGCGCCTTCCTCTTTGGCGACGGCTTGTTCGAGAATCTCAAAATGCTCACGGACCCGTCCAAACGCGGGGGCATCGCCGATCTCACGATACATCTTGGTGGAATTACGCAGGTCGGTGAACATCAACGTCATCGAACCAACAGAGATCTCTTCATCCACACGCAGGACTTCGCTCGAAAACAGATCACGGAATACTTGCAAGGTAGTCACATCGGCAGCGGTTGCAGCCTGGTCAGACCAGACAATGCGTTCCATTTGGAAGGTTTGGGTAAAGTCTGAGTCATTGAATAAACGAATGTTCGGGGTCAGCCCGATCTTCAAGAAATCACTGCTCCAACCGAGCTTATCCGCGTGGAAGTCCATATTGGCAGGTCCATCGTTTGAAGCGGTGAGGGTCTGTGAACCTTCCATTGAAGAAGCTGTCAGACGGTAACGCCCTGCTTCCAAAATAGTATTGAAAGGCAATTGCTCATGCGGCGGCACGACCAATGAAAAGACAATATGGGGCTGTCGCTGCGGGCTGCCTACACAAAATTCTATCGAAGCATCCACCCGCCGAATGGATGAATTGGGACGGAAGATCACTTCCACGTTCTGGTCGAAGTTCACATCAAAATTGATCTGGCAGGTATTGCAATGAGAATGAGAATGCACATCGCCCAAGCGTTTATGGTCTTCTGCCACACCGCGGCATTCAGGGCAGAGCAGATCCCAATACATATCTAAAATGCCTTCGCGGGTCGCGTACAGGAAAGTCTCTAATACGGTGCGGCGCGGCAGGTTCCAACCATCCGCCAGTGCATAAGGTCGCAGGCGTTGAATGGAAAGATCATCGGCACGTTGGAAATATTCATACAAGCGGTCAAGTGTGCCTTGGTCCGCGCCTTGCAAACTCAGGCGCTCGCGCAACAAGCGATAGCGGGTATGTCCGCTTGGGCTGAGGTTCCGCCCGGTTGTGATGGCAAGTGTCGGATTAGGATTCGAAGCGAGACGGTCATACAGTTTGAACGCATCGCCAAACTTCTTCGCACTATACATACCGATCCCGATCGGTATGGCAATATCCCCCAGCAGATTGCGTGCTTTTACCCAAACTTCATAGACCAAATGTGTGCCTGCATCTCTGCGCTCCAGGCGGCAGTCCACGCGCATTTCCTGCAGCGGACCCGTTCGATAGCGGCGCAGGATTCCAAAGCGATAGGGGTAAGTCCATTCGAACGGCTCTTCATCCCAGATCACATTGATCAATGGTATTTTGAACTTGACTTGTTTTACGCGATTCTGTATCC
>JBEBCV010000456.1:0-12979 GCA_041157505.1 Chloroflexota bacterium
TGGCAACGCCGCCCAACAGCCAGGCGATGGTTAGTGCAATGACATTGATGGTGGGTAACATAGCGTTAGGCAATGCATGAAGAAAAACGATGCGCGTCATGGGGATGCCCTTCAAGCGCGCCATTTGCACGTAATCGCTGGAAAGCACATCTATCATGCTGGTACGGACAAGGCGCAGGATGTGAGCGGTCATGACGAAGGTCAATGTGATGATTGGCAAAACAATGGTGGGAAGAATTTCGCTGACGGGCGCGTCGGTGGGGATCATTGAAATTGCTGGAAACCATTCCACTCGAATGGAAAAGAGGTAGACCAGCACGGTGGCGGTCACAAACCCGGGCAGGGTCATGCCGAGAATGGCAAGGAAGGAAATAATTACATCGGGTAGTTTGTCGCGGGTCAACCCGGTGATGACTCCCAAAATGATGGCAAGCGGAATGCCAATTATGCTTGCGGCAATTGCCAGAACCACCGTGTTGCGGAATTGATTGCCAACCACATCTGCCACGGGTTCACGCCGCGCAAAGGAAGTGCCCATGTCGCCTTGCAGGAAACTCACCAGCCATTTTATGTAACGCACGGGCGCGGGTTCATTCAGCCCGAATTCTTCACGTAGGGCTTTCAGGCTTTCTTCCGTGGCAGATTGCCCAAGGTAGGCGGTGGCGGCGTCGCCGGGCAGGGCTTCCAACCCGATGAAGACCAGCAATGAAATAATGAGTAATGTAATGAGTGCAAGCAGGAAACGACGCGCAACAAGGAGTAACATGTTTTCTCCTTCAAGATTTTTTCTTGCAGCTACAAGAATTGATTTGCCATGACCGCCGACGGCAGACCGCAATCAGATGTATATTTGGAAAGAAGGACGCAGGTTGCCCTGCATCCTTCTTTCTTGAGTCGTGATTAATCACAGCTTGCAGGTTTGCTAATGGGCTCCCAATCGATCCAAACGTTGGCGAGTGGGGAAATGCCCGTGATGCAGGATTTCTGAACGCGGATCAAGTTTTGATAGTAGGGGATGATCGTTCCGCCTGATTCGTACAGCATCTTTTGGGCGTCGCTGTAGAATTGATTGCGGGCGGCTGCATCCTTTTCGGCGCGGGCGGAATCCAGAAGGGTATCAAATGCGGGAACGTTCCAGTAGGATTCGTTCCATTCTCCGCCTCCGCGGTAGATCTCATTCAGCGCCGCATCGGCAAGGCGTTCGTTCCAACAGGTCATCACGAAGGATTCCTTCATCCATTGTTCGGTCCAGAAACCATCCGCAGAGACGGTTTGGATGTTGACAGTGATGCCAGCCTTGGCTGCTTGCTGTTGGTAGATTTCAGTTAACGCTGCAAGGTCCTGACAGACCGGGGCAGTGAAGAGGTCGATGGTGAAACCATCGGGGTAACCGGCTTCTGCAAGTTTGGCTTTGGCGGCCTCAATGTCAGCATTGGGCGAGCAGTCTTTGAAGACCGCAGGATCGCTTGGCGAAACAGCCGAATCACAGGAGACGGTCGCGGCGCCATTCATGGCTAGGTCGATCATTTCCTGACGATCCACCACCAATTTCATCGCCTGGCGAAGCGCTTCATTATTGAACGGTTCGACATCAGTACGCATCACGAAACCAGACCAGTTGCCGCCGGGAGATTGAGTAACGGTGAATTCTGGATTGCCTTCGAAGCGTGCGGCTTGCTCCGCGGTAACGGTCTGCCAGTCGAGATCACCTGCGAGCATTGCATTTGTTTGGGCTTCCACGTCGGCTATGCCGTACACGAGTATCTTGGCAACGCCCGGCTTGCCACCCCAGTATTCATCATTCGCAATCAATACGGTCTCGCCGCCGACATCCAGTTTTTCCAAAATGAACGGACCGGAGCCCATGCCTGTCTTGAGTACATCGGGGAAGCCATCCTTCTTGACCACGCGGGCGCGATAGTCCATCACGGTCAGGTCAAAGGTGACAACAGGTGCATTGAGGTTGAACACCACAGTGTAATCATCGGGGGTTTCGATGCTATCCACCACGGCAAAGGTACTGGCAAGGATGGAAGTGGGGGAATTCTTCCAGTGATCGGCAGAGTATGCTACATCAGCAGAGGTCAGGGGAGTGCCGTCATGAAACTTTACATCCTGGCGCAGTTTGAACGTCCACACATCAGCCGTGTCGTTCGTTTCCCATGATTCAGCAAGGGAAGGCTGTGGGGTCATCGAGTCGAAGGCGGGTTCGGTTAGGCGGTCATAAATCATCGAAATGACCGGGAAGAAGCGGGCTTCATCGACGGGATCAAGATTTTCCTTGCCGCCGTAGGCGAGACCATCGGTAAAGCGCAAAATTCCGCGCTCTTCGCCTGCCGGGGCTTCGGTGGCGGCTGGAGCTGCTTCATCTGTGATAGCCGGGACTGATTCAGTGGCTTCAGCGGGTGTGCCGCAGGAAACCAGCAGCATGGATGCCACAACGAGCAGGACCATTATCTTATACAATTGGTTTTTCATTCTTCGTCTCCTTGGGTTGGTTAGTGAAAATTTTGGGTACGAATGAAACTGAACTTTGCAACGCCGAACCTCCTTTTTCTTGCTATTACCATCTGTTATCGATTTAGCAAATGGGAAAGAGCCGATACCAATACCGATACATTCTCCCTGCGGGAGGTGTGCCCCATTAAACCAATTCGCCAGGCTTTCCCCTTGAATACACCCAGACCGCCGGATATCTCAATGTTATATTCATCCAACAACCGCTTGCGGATCTCCATATCATTTACACCTTCGGGAATCGCCACTGTTGTCAGGGTGGGAAGGCGGTTTTCTTTCGGTACGATCAAATGCAGATCAAGTTCTTCCAGTCCATCCCACAATAATTGAGCATTCTCACGATGACGCTGCTGTCTCGCTTCCAAGCCTTCTTCGTAGACAAGCCGCAATGCTTCGCGCAGGGCAAAGTTCATACTGATGGGCGCCGTGTGATGATAGGTGCGATCATCACACCAGTAGGCTTCCAGCATTGTCATATCGAGATACCAATTGGCAACTTTTGTCTTGCGTTTGTGGAAGGCATCGCGGGCACGTGCTCCCACCGTAACCGGGCTCAAACCCGGCGGGCAACTCAAACATTTTTGTGTGCCGCTATAAGCAATATCAATACCCCACTCATCAATTTTCAACGGAATACCGCCCAGTGACGTGACACAATCTACCAACAATAATGCATCATGTTTATGAACCACATCTGCCATACCTTCGAGCGGAGTCATTGCACCGGTGGAGGTTTCGGCATGAACAATGGCGACTACCTTAGCAGGATGCACTTTCAGCGTTGCATCCACTTCCTCGGGCGTGACAACCGTCCCCCAGTCTTTGTTGAGGCGCTGGACGGTCGCTCCGTAACGACTGGCCATGTCACAGAGACGCTCGCCAAAATATCCATTGACCACGATCAGGATCGTATCGCCCGGCTCAAGCAGATTTGCCAGTGTGGCTTCCATCCCCGCGCTGCCTGTACCAGAGATGGGCAAGGTCATCTGGTTCTCGGTTTGAAAGGTGTAGCGCAGTAACTCTTGCACTTCTTTCATCAACTCGATGAACTTCGGGTCGAGATGTCCCAGCAAGGGGTGAGCCATCGCGCGTAACACGCGCGATGAAACCATGCTGGGTCCGGGTCCCATCAAGATCCGTTCGGGGGTATTCAGGTCAGAATATGCCTTCACGATCATCTCCAAAAAATGGAATGATAAAAAAATTGACCAGCGAAATATTCAGTTATGCAGGTAAAATGTTGCGATTTTGTTCGAGATATTCGATCAACGAGTTAATAGACTTATCGAGCCGTTCAGCAGACTTGCCCACACCATACAGCACAGACGAGCCCACCATTCCAGAGAAAAGCATTTCAGCCAGTGTTTCCGTATTCACAATCGGATTCAATTCCCCCGCACTTTGGCAATCATCCAGCAAGCGCTTCAACAATGACTTAAAACCGATAAAGCCCTTATTCACCTCTTCCGACAAATGTGGAATTTGGTCATCCAACTCCACAGAGAACGTAATGAAAATGCACCCGCCCGGGAACGTCTCCGAATCTTTCAAATAGCGATCTTTATAATTATTCAGAATTAATTTGACCTTATCCATTGGGTCGCTGACCTCCCTGACCCCATACAGCACCTTTTCACGCCAAATGCCCTGCGCCTCCGCAAGGACAGCCAAAAACAGATCTTCCTTGCTGGAGAAGTGGTTGTAAAACCCACCCTTTGAGGTTTCGCACACATCCAAAATATCGTTGATGGACGCACTCAAAAAGCCCTTCATTGAAAACAACTTCATCGACTCACGGATAATCTTTGCGCGCAGTGTCATAATGAATTCCTTTTCAAAAGATAACCACAGACAGACCGGTCGGTCTGTCTGTGGTTAAAAATAACACCAAAAAGGGGCAGAGTCAAGAAATTTTAAGGTTGATGTGAGGGATTTTTACTGGATTCTGACCCCTTGGCGCTTTAACTCAGCCTGCACCGCTTCAATACGGACCTCGGACAGGCTCCTGTTTTCTCGAACTGATACCGCCGCCGCGACTCCTGCCCCCTGCCCGGATACGGTACAACACATCATATTACGCACCGAAGCATGCGAAATTTTATCCCCCGCGATCGAACGCCCCGCCACCAAAAGATTCTCTACGCCAGTGGGTAATAAAGTTTCATACGGTATCTGGAAATACCGCCCCGTCGTTGGCAGGATCAATACACCATAACCGTCAATGAACTCAGGGAAGATCCCAATCGAAGAATCGAACCGTCCCTGCTCGCGGACATCCTGCTCGGTCAGGTTGTATTTCCCGATGATCTTGCGTGTGTCGCGGATCCCCAACGTCATGCCAAAGTTGCGCAACCCCGCATTTTCAAAGCCCGGTGCAAATTTCTGCAATGCCCGAATCGCCATCATTGCCTGTCTGCGACCTTCGATCTCGCCGCGCGTCAGGTCGAATACATCTGTGCCATCATAGCCGCTCATGTGCACCATGTTGAGGTAGGTCGCATCACCCGCGTCGCTGATCCCACTCCATGTGCCGCCGATGCTTTTCAACCCCGGCGGGATAATACCTGCCTCCCTTGCCTTCTCAAATGGCTTATCCAAATAGGGGCTGAACAGATCATCTTCTTTGCCATCGGTTTTGATGGACCATTCCTTGCCCCAGTCTTTGTAGCGCATTGGGTTCTCTCGTACATATTCCAGGAACTTCGCCTTGTTCACCCCCGAACATGAGAACATGACCGTCACCGCCATCATCTCTTCTTTGGGAGTCTTGCACGTGGGAGCACCCGCCAACACAGCAATATCTGCATCACCTGTCCCATCTATGATGCGCTTGGCAAGGATCGCATACCGCCCCGATTTGGTTTGTACGATGATGCCCATCAGTTTGTCGCCATCGCACAACACATCCACTGCGGCGGCATGAAGCAATGGTTTAATGCCCGCTTCTTGAATCCAGTTATCTGCCAGTACCTTGAACAGTTCTGAGTTGATGCCTTGGCTGTTGGATTGCGGCTCATCATACGAAGCATTTTGCATTTTGGCACGCTGCTCAAACTCAATACCAATACCTTCCACATCCACGGTGCCAGGGCGGCGATACCAGGCAATACCTTCCACACCCACCTGCGTGAGGTTACCGCCAAAACAACCATAGCGTTCGACAAGCATTGTGTCCACACCGGCACGGGCAGAAGCGATTGCAGCGGATAACCCGCCTGGTCCACTGCCGACGACGAGTACATCGGTTTCGGCAAGCACAGGAATGGTTTGCTCTGGGATTTGCACTGTTTTCATAAATTTACCTCACAACGAGAGTTAAATGGATTACTGAAACACCGCGTCATTATATTCCACATGGAAAGATGTAATAAATTAAATCAAAAAGCGGCGGAGAAATCTCTCCGCCGCCTACGTTGCCGCCTACGCTCGTTTGCGAAACTTATAGCCGTATACATGATATATACCGCGTTGGGCTAATCCGATTGCGGTTGTGAATGCCTATTAAGCGATCAATGTTGATCTTCGTTCATGTTTTTACACCCTGTTTACAACTCGATGACAGAAATCACGGGTGGGAGACGCAAGGCATGATGGGAGACACTCTCTGCAAAGTGTACCTTCTATGTAAGATACTCTCAAAAGGAGAATCTTATGAAACGAATCTTTTCTTTCCTCTCAATTCTCGTCATCGCCTCTCTCGCCTGCTCGCTGCCAGCCGCAGAAATACTATCAGCCGCGACCCAGCCCGCTGAAACAGTCATCCAGCCCGAAGTCCAGAATGAAGCGGGCGGCGAAGCCATTCTCTACTTCACGATTGGGATGCACATCGAACCAATGGGCGAAACCGCGCAGGGATTTGGCAGCGGCAAAGCCGATTATCACACCCCGCAATTTTTCGATAAACATGTACAGGACATCCTGAAAGTTACGCAGATCGTCGAAGCCCACGGCGGACGCATGACGATTCAGGCGCAAAGCCCATTCACCACGGTTGCACTCGAATCAGGCAATATCATCCTCGCCGACCTCGCCGCCAGCGGACATGAGATCGCCCTCCATTTCCATGAAGACGTGCATCTCGGAAAGAACTCCGAAACGCTTTCGGTGCAGCAATGGTGTGATGTGATGAAGGAAGAGATCGGCTACATAACGAAAGCCAGCGGCGTCACGGACATCCGCTATTGGAGTGGCGGTAATTTGTACGCCAATTTGTTTGAAGCCGCCGAATGCGCGGGCTTGGGTGTGAACAGCGATTGGAAAAATCCACAAATGCAAACCACCGACCTTTCGCTCGTGGGCGTGACCCCCTGGCGACCCGCAGGCGGCACCGACGGCAGGGACTTCACGCTCTTCACCCAGAACGACCCCAACGGCGCGATCATCTTTTTGCCCGAAGGTCAATACGACAAAACCGATTTCGCCGCATCGCGCCGCAGCGACGAAGCGGGCAGCGATGAAGCCTACTTTGAATATCTCAAAGAAAGTCTCTACGCCTCGCTCGAAGCCGCCGAAGCGGGCAAGGTCAACGTCTTTCATTTCACCATCCACCCTGGCGAATTTCGCGGTGACAGGCAAGACCCCTTCGGCGTGATCGAAAAATTCCTCACCGAAGTTGTTGACCCGCGTGTTGCTTCGGGTGATGTGCAATGGATGACCTTCTCCGAAATGGCAGATGCGTATGCGGCACAGCCGTAACGCGGCATTAATGTCGCGCTGCGAATTGGAAAGGAATTTCACATGAAAAAGTTTTTCCTCACCCTGACCTTTCTCTCCCTCCTGAATTTTGCCTGCGCCGGAACAACGCCTCCAGCTTCGCCGATAGTTGTTGATACGGTTACTGAACCATCTCCAACCTTCAACACTCAACCTGCAACCGGGTCATCCGCCTACATCTCCTTCATCATCAATGTCCACGACTGGACTCACCCCGACGAAAGCGCGGACATCCTGCTCCAACTTGTGGACTTGTTCGAGCGTTACGGCGTGCCCTGCGATTTCTACTTTACCGCCGAGATCACCCGCGAACTGGCGGAGAATCATCCTGAAGTGATCGAACGTCTCAAGAACTCGGATATGACCATCAGTTACCACGTCCGCCCGCCGCACCCGCTCTACACCGGATTTGACTCGCGCCTGAAAAATCTGAGCGATGATGAGTTGTATCAAACCTTGCTCGATTACGAGACCTACGCCTTGAACCTCGACACCGGCGAGCTTGATACATCCCAGCCCGGTGGCTATACCTACGTTGCCCAAGTCTTTAGCAGGAATCCTGTTGTGGCTCCCGCGCCAAACAACGACCCAGGTATCAAAGATGCCGCGCAGAGAGTCTATGCCAGCCTCGGCGCACAGATGACCCTGCTGTATCATGAGTCTGGGACGAAGATCGAACAGCCGTTTGAATATGTCAACGGATTGCTCGTACGTCCCAGTGACTTCAGCATCACACGCACAACATCCATAGATGGCGGAGATAACTTCTGGTGGAATTTCATGTCCAAGCCGAATGCGGCAGAGTACAACCCGACCAAATTTCTACAAACTCAACTGGCAGAATGGGACAGCCGGAATAACGGGCGCGCACCGTTCATTACCGCGCTCATTCACGAAAACAATTTTTACCGCTCCGGCGCAGAAGCGTGGTCATCCATCTATTTCACAATGGACATGGGCAAGAAAGACCAACCCCTGCCCGCCCCGTGGAACTTATCTGCGCCTGACCCATCCACGCCGCGCACGGAGGAAGATCAAGTCGCCATCTTGGCAGCTTATGAAGAATTGGTTGCCTACGCTGCTGCGAATCTCACCGTGGTCACTTCAGAAGATATTGTGAAGATGGCGAAGTGACCCTTTCGCTCTGGCAGGGGCTTAGCCCCTGCCAGAGCGAAGAACAAAAAAGGAAACTCGATTGATGAAAAATAAAACGATCACCTTCGCAATTCTCATTGCAACTCTTCTAACGTCATGCAGTGCTGAAGCCGCGGCAACTCCAGTTGCTCCCACAACTCAAGTTGAAGCAACTCTGCCCGCTACGATGGAAGATGCATCCCCACCAAACATTATTCTGGTCATTGCCGATGATGTGGGGATCGACTCCAGCCCGTGTTACGAAGTCGGCGCGGAGAAACCAAACATGCCAAACCTCGAAGCCTTATGTAAATCCGGCGTCGTTTTCGATAACGTATGGGCAACCCCGGCATGTTCATCCACGCGAGCCGCGATCCTCACCGGGCAATACGGTCTGCGGACTGGCGTCCTTGCTGCTGGGGAACGGCTTGAAGATACCGAGTCGATCTTCGATGTTCTCTCGAAGGATGTGCCTGTACCATATGCGAATTCGGTCATCGGCAAGTGGCATGTAGGCGGGAAGCAACCCGACCCGAATCACCCGGCAACATTTGGCGTGGATCACTATGCGGGTTTCCTTTCTTCCGGCTTGAAGGATTATTACGAGTGGGAGATCACAGAAGACGGTGTCCGTTCGCAAGTAAACGGCTATGCCACAACCGTTTTCACCGACAAAGCTTTGGAATGGGTCGAAGCACAAGATGCACCCTGGTTCTTGTGGTTGGCATATAACGCGCCGCATGTTCCGATCCACCTCCCACCTGATGGAATGTATACCCAACAGGGACTGAGGGGAACTCCACGGGATATGCGGCAAAACACCCGTTCGTATTATTTTGCGGCGTTGGAAGCATTGGACTCTGAAATGGGGCGTCTGCTCAACTCTCTAGCGCCTGAAGTCCGTGCCAATACGGTGGTCATCTTCATTGGTGATAATGGTTCACATGATACCGTCTCACAGGGATTCGATCCTGAAAAGACGAAGTTCACCGTGTACGAAGGCGGCATCCATGTGCCGATGATCATTGCAGGAGACGGCGTTACGCAGATGGGCGCACGCGAAGATGCGCTCATCAACATCACTGACTTGTTTGCCACGATTGCAGAGATGGCGGGCGTTGACGAAGTCTCCCAGCCTGATAGCGTCAGTTTCATGGATGCGTTGACCAACCCATCCTTCGTAGGACGCAAGTATGCGTATTCTGAATTCCGTTTTGACGACGGCAGCACAGCCTGGACGGCTCGCAATTTTCAATACAAGATGATCGTGTATTCCGATGGGCGCAGGGAGTTGTACGATCTGTCTCTTGATCCATTTGAAAGCACCGATCTGATTGCCAGTGGTGTTTCAGAAGAAATGGCTGCGATCATTGCGGAACTGGAAAATTACAGGAATGGACTTCAACCATAAATAACCGTCCCGAAGGTTTTTGCGCACAAACCAAAGGATATAGAGAAACCTTCGGGACGGTTTGAAAGGAACTCAACCATGAAACGCTTATCTCTTTTCATCACACTTTTGGCGGTCATCTCGCTGGCTTGCAATGCGGGTCAGAGTCAACCCACAGCGGCGGTAAAGCCCACTGAAACAGCGACCAGTTCCCCCGTCGAGACAGAGGCGGGAACTTCATCCGCTCAATTTGATTCATCCAAACTTGGTACCGTTGAAAAAGACACCACATATTGCACCGTGGATGGAGTCGAATTAAAGATGGATGTGTATTATCCGTCCCAAAACAATGGGCGTTTTCCTGTGACGATGTATGTGCATGGCGGCGGCTGGAGTTCGGGCGATAAGGCGCAGGGCGCGGGCGCGATTGAAATTCCCGAATTGCAGAAGGCTGGATTTTTGGTGGTATCGGTCAATTACCGACTCGCGCCTGAATATGTTTTTCCCGCGATGATCGAAGATGTGAAGTGCGCCGTGCGCTCGCTGCGCGCTCACGCGGAAGAATATAATCTCGACCCAAATCGAATCGGGGTGTGGGGCGGCAGCGCGGGTGGACATTTGGTTGCGCTGCTCGGCACAAGTTACATCGCCCGTTATTATTTAGTGGAAGGAAGTGCCGCCTCTTTCTCCGCCGGAACCTGGCCCATCCCTCTGAGAAGAGACTCCGCTGGAGATTTCCTCTTCTCCCTCAACGCCTGGGACAGTACCCTCTCCGTCTATTCGATGACTCCATCTGAAACCTTGCTCGGCACCATCTCACTCGGCATCCCCGCAGGCTCCACCGACCGTCTGCCCGACCTCGCCATCGACTCAACTCACAAACTTGCCTTCGCCGCCTACCCTGAATTCGGTTTGGTTGCAGTGGTCAATTGGGAGACGATGCAACCCGTCACCACCATCAACATTCCCAACGCAGAGACAGGCGATACCGGCGGTGGACCGGGACAATTGCAGGTCATCGTCAACGAAAGCGCGAACCGACTCTTCGTCTATGAACCGAAAGCCCGCGCGGTGTACGTGTACGATACAGCCAATAACTTCTCCCTGCTCAATAGTGTAGACGTGAAAGCCCAATCCAAATCCATCGGTCAAGCCGATGCCGACTTATTCTTCTTCGACGCAACCTCAAACCGTCTCTTCCTCGGCACAGTAGAGCTAGACAGCACAACGGGTCAACCTACAGGGAACCTGCTCCCCGCTGGCAACAAGATATTCGGCATGGACAGTGAAGACAACCTCTACTGGGTACTCGACTCGCAAAACAGCGCCATCCTCGCCCTTGACCGCACCTCACTTGCCATCCGTCACAGCCAGCCCATGCCTGAGTCTTCATCCAACCTTGCCACCGCCGCCTACGACCCCGTGAACAAACAAGTCTTCATCGGCTATCTCATCACCGCAAATTTATATGGGTTCAGCGTGGGGCAAATTCCATGATCGGGGATGCGTCGCACCAGGATTAATGAGGGATTTTCAACGGGTGGACGAGTCCACTTAATGAGACACATCCACCCGTTTGGTGCGACACATTCGGTCTCTTTACATTTTACAAACAATTTACATCCGCATAAACCACACCAAACATCTCTGCTGTATGATTCGGCATCCGCTTTATCAAGGAGATGTCATGTTTAGAAAATCCGCAATGCTCATGCCTATAATTGTTCTCTTCACCCTTGCATGCAATCTCGGCGCGAATCAACCCGCAGCGGAGGTAGAACCTGCTGAAACGCAACCAGCTCCAATCACGCCAGAGGCGGGCACTTCATCCACAAATGAAGCCTTTGGGATTTACATGTCCCTCTCCAAAGATGGCAGCGACCTATGCACCTTCGGTGAAGTGACCCGTTGCAGACTCTTCTTTGCAGAAGTGACATCAACGGACGGCGCACTTGGCATCGCGGAAGGATCCTTCCAAGAGATTCTGCCCGACGTGCCCGCTGTCATGCCATCCGTCAGCCCCGATGGAACGTTATTGGCGTTCATGGCAAGTGCAGATAGCGGCTCGTATCAACTGCGGCATATTTATGTCTACAACCTTGAAACAAGTTTTGTGCTGGATGTGACTGCAGAACAAAGCGCCAGCGGAACAGGGCAATGGGTGCGTTGGTCTGGTGAACGGGAATTGGTGTATTCAAGCCTTAATGATTGCAGCAATGCTGTGACAGAGACAGGCTGCAACAAAGAGTCGCGCTATCAAGATCTGTTGATCGCCACACTCAATCTAGATGGCACTGCCGTGCTCAATACCGAAATCGCATTTGGCAGCGTAAATGATTCGACACTATTGAATTCCGAAGCCTGCGCAGCAGAAGACCCCGCCCCCAGCGGCGACCCAAACATGATCGCATTCCATAGTACCTCGGTGGACGGTTCTCAAGTTCGTGATGCTGCCTGCCCCTGGGTGGAAGGTTATTCGGGCATTATGCAGCAGGGTAATTCTGTGCCTGTGATCGTAAACCTCAACGCAACCTCACCCGATAACACCGCACAAAGCCTGACCGCAGGCGAAGATTACTGGACATTTGATCTGACCAGCGCAGGTTTGAAAGGCTGTGCCCACATGGATTTCAGCCCCGATGGGCAGACTGTAATCTGCACCGAACAGGGCAGTTCGCCCAGTTATCGCTTATGCTCTAACCCAAATTTCAGCGGGCAGGAATGTATGGCGAATGGCGGCTATGGCATTGTCTATGATCGCATCTTTGGGTTTTCCTTGAACGGGAATATATATCAAAATGTGCATGGTGCAACTTCACAAACACCTCTATTTGAACATTTGCATCCCACCGCCCTGCCCAACGCCGAACGGTATTGGAGAGACGATAAACAATGCGCCATCTACCTCACTAAATATTCCGAACTCGGCAATGACAATCTTTTACTGGCAACGATTCTCTGCCAATCTGGCGTAGCCGATACAGACGGCATTATTTTCTCGCGCCTGATGTTGATCGATTTCACAAACCCGCAACAACCGATCTATTTCGATATCACAGGCTGGCTCGAAGACACCTTCCCAACACGCTGGGCATCGGGCACAGCGTCAGCCTTCAACGGTTCCTTTGAGGAATAAAAAAATGAAACGCACACTGACTCTTTTTCTCCTCCCGATCCTTCTCTCCGCCGCATGTTCATTTTCCTCTCCAAACACTGCCGCGCCTC
>JBEBCV010000457.1:0-5335 GCA_041157505.1 Chloroflexota bacterium
GGAATGGGAAACCAAGTACATACCAGGTGCATAAGCCTTAAACAAAAAGGGACTGCCGCTTTGAAGCGGCAGTCCCTTTTTTATTTTACAGGTTACTTCCCATACCACATGCGAGAGAGCAGATTATCTTTACGGATGAATTGGTGATAAAGTGCCGCACCAACATGCAAAGCGATCAATGCAGCGATGATGTAAGCAGCATTGCCGTGGATGATCCTCTCGGGATAAACGAACAGATTCTCAGGCATGGTGCCATTGCCAGCCATGATATTTTCCAAGCCATAGGCTTCATCCAGAGAGTCACCAGTGAAGAGCATGCCGAAAATACCTGCATACAAAAGAAAGTGGACGATCTTTCCAATCCAATTCAATACAGGGTGACCAGCATCCGCCGGGGCTGGGCGCTTGAAGACAAAACGAGTTACAAGACGGGCAATGATGACGAGACCTAAAATGATCCCGGTCCATTTATGCATACCGAGCATTTGAGCTTCCTCGGCATCGGGTGTGCGAGCAAACACGAAAAAGCCAAACAACAGAGGCATAAATATCAAAAGTGCGGTCAGCCAGTGCAAGGTCACATGAACAGGATGATATCGTTTGGGTTGTGAATCAGTGGACATAATATTCTCTCCTCGTTTCGATTTACAAATAAAACCCTAAATCCTCATCAAGGTTACATGAAGGATAAAACAAAACCGGAGAAGTTAACTTCTCCGGTTTTACTATTACTACAACTCACTTGCGCGGCGGGAAATGCGATCTTTCGCCCTCACGACGAACTCGCTCAAAGCGAAACCATTTTGCTGGCTGCCATCGCGGACACGCAGTGAAATCTGGTTGGCTTCCATTTCGTTCTTGCCAACCACGATCATGTACGGCACTTTCATCATCTGTGCGTTACGGATCTTGGCATTCATGCGCTGAGACGACAAGTCTGCGCTGGCACGGATGCCGTTCTCACGCAATTCCTTGGCGATCTTTTCAGCATACTCATTCTGCTCATCCGTAATCGAGATGACGCGCACCTGTTCCGGTGAGAGCCAGACCGGGAAATTGCCTGCGTAATGCTCAAGCAGGAAGCCCACCATACGCTCATGCGTAGACAGCGGCGCACGATGGATGCACAACGGTACTTCGTCGTGACCTTCGCTGTTCGTGAACTTCAAGTCGAAGCGAGAAGGAACCGCAAAATCTACCTGATTCGTGGCGAGCGAGAACTCGCGCCCGATCGCAGACCAAATTTGTACGTCGATCTTGGGACCGTAGAACGCGGCTTCGTCTTCGGCTTCCACGTACGGGACTCCGCCATTGTCCATGGCGCGGCGCACCATGTCTTCGGTCTTGATCCACAGTTCAGGGTTGTCCACGTATTTTTTGCCGAGTCCAGCCTTCGAGTGAAGAGAGAGGCGCATCACGTACTTGTCGATGCCGAAGAGTTCAAAGTATTTCTTATATAGTTCAACCACACCCATGAATTCCTGCTCGAATTGTGATTCAGAACAGTAGATGTGGGCATCGTTCATCTGCATCGAGCGGACGCGCATCAAACCAAACAGTTCGCCTGATTTTTCGTAGCGGTAACACGTACCGTATTCGGCGAGGCGTACGGGCAGGTCACGGTAGGAACGTCCCTTTGAGCCGAAGATCTTGTGATGCATTGGGCAGTTCATCGGCTTGATGTAATACTTCACACCTTCGAGTTCCATTGGCGGATACATGCTCTCAGCGTAATAGGGAAGGTGACCAGAGCGCAGGAACAAGTCTTCCTTCGTCACACTCGGCGTCTTGACGCGATCATAGCCAGCCTGCAATTCCATTTCCTTGGCAAGCTTTTCAAGTTCTTCGATGAGGATGCCTCCATTCGGCAGCCACAAAGGAAGACCTGGACCGACCTCTTCATCAAAGATAAAGATTTCCAAGTCCTTGCCCAGTTTGCGGTGATCGCGTTTCTTGGCTTCTTCCAACTGGTGGAGATACTCTTCGAGTTGTTTTTTATTTTCCCAAGCCGTGCCATACAAACGCTGCAACTGCTTGTTGTTCTCATCGCCGCGCCAATACGCGCCCGCAACCGACATTAACTTGAAGGCATCGGGCTTGATCTCTTTCGTATTCGCCACATGCGGACCGCGGCACAGGTCTGTGAACGTATCTTGCTGGTAGATGGAAATCTCTGGCTTCTCTTTGAGCGGATTGCCGTATTCATCCAAGCCGCCTTTTTCCAAGCCTTCGATCAACTCCAACTTATAGGGCTGGTTGGCAAAGATCTTCTTCGCCTCTTCCGCCGAGATGACCGTCTTCTTGAAGTCATGCTTGCCCTGCACGATCTGGCGCATCCGTTTTTCGATGGCTTCCAGGTCTTCAGGCGTCAGGTTGCGCGGCAGGTCGAAGTCGTAATAGAAGCCGTTCTCCACGGGCGGACCAATGGTCGGCTTACCATCCGGGAATATCTCCATCACAGCCTGCGCCATCACATGCGCGGTTGAGTGACGGATCTTATAAAGATATGACTCTTCGTATTTTTCTTGAACTTGTTGTGCCATTTTTTCTTCCTTTCTTTTCTCCCCTCTCCCTCGGGGAGAGGGGTAGGGGGTGAGGTAAAACAAAAAACTCTCATCCACAACGGGACGAGAGTTTTAACTCACGTGGTTCCACCCGATTTACCCTAAAATTCAGAGTATCTCTTAGGCTGATAACGAAGCCATCCGTTCAACTTACTAACTGACCACTGGATGCTGGTCACTGTTCTGTCTCTTGCTCGCGAGTGGTTTTCTGTGATATTCCCAGGAAGAGACTCTCAATCATCGATCTCTTCTCCCTGTCAGGGATTTGACCACATACTCGTCTCGGTCAACGCGTTTTTTTTCGGACTAGTGGGCGAGATAGGGCTCGAACCTACGACCTCTGCTATGTCAAAGCAGTGCTCTAACCAACTGAGCTACCCGCCCGAAAGCGACCCACATTATACCTCAGTCCCATAAATTGGCAATCCCTTGCGGTATAATCCCTGCGCTATGGCACGCAAGAAAGCACCCGAAGAATTATCGGTAGAAGAACTTCGCCGCCTGCTCGTTGAAAAACGACGCGGCGCGCGCAAAGAACGGCTGGAACATTACCGCCGTACAGGCAGGATCGTCACCGTTGCGCCTGACCTGGATTTAGACGCGCCTCCCTCTGCGCCGATCATTGATACAGCGGAACCAAGCGCATCCACGCCTGAGCCGTTACCCGTCAACCCGCGCCGCAAACTACTGGATCGCATCCTCCTCGGTGTGGAAATTCTGGCAATTGTCGGTTTGGTCGTTGTGATCCTAAATGGTGTTGGGTTGTTACGCACGCTCAACACAGAAGTTGTTGCAGCATTAAATCCTGAAACTGCTGTTCCAACACCTTTGGTGATGGCAGTGGTGCTGCCCTCGGGTCACACCCCTCCCGATGCACAAGGCAATACCCGCCCGAACGACGCAGAGATTCCCGCCCACTTGCAACCCATGGTGCAGTCACTGGCGAACATCCCTGTTCCCACCGCCGCACCAGACCAGGCAGTTCGAATCCAAATCCCTGCTCTGAACATAGATGCTCCCATTGTTCAGGGAGATGGCTGGGAACAACTCAAAAAAGGTGTTGGGCAATACATTGGCTCATCTCCCCCCGGACGTGACGGAAATCTTGTGCTCTCCGCACATAACGACGTGTATGGCGAGATCTTCCGCTATCTCGATAGACTTGTCCCCGGTGATGAAGTTGTCATCTACACCCAACAACGCCAATTCACCTATGTGGTGGACCGCACTGTACTCGTCGAACCAACTGCCGTGGAAGTGATGGCGCCCACCAGCTCACCCACAGTAACACTCATTTCGTGTTACCCATATCTTGTCAACGATCAGCGCATTGTTGTCTTTGCGCGATTACAAAACTAGGAGAAATAATAATGGCAAAGAAAAATCAACGTCCTGCCCCTGCAGTATCGGTTTCGAACCAACCGCAAAAATATGAGTTCAACCCCGATTACAGCATGATCAAGAAAGACCTCGCCCGTATCGGTATCCTTGCCGGGGTCTTCATCACGATCTTGGTGGCACTTTCTTTTATTTTGAAATAGAGAGTAAAGAAAGAGAAAAGAGGAAAGACTGGTTGAAGGTCTTTCCTCTTTTTTGTTGACGTATAATCCAGGCATGCCCTCCTCTCAACACGAAATCACCCTCGAAAAACTCACCTATGGCGGCGAAGCAATGGGACGTCTCTCCGACGGTCGCGCCGTCTTCGTTCCCTTCGGCTTGCCCGGCGAAACCGTTCGCATTCAACTGACCCAAGAAAAACAAAACTTTGCCCGCGGCGAGATTCTTGAAATCCTCAAACCCTCCCCAGACCGCATCACCGCCAAATGCAAACACTTCACTCAATGCGGCGGATGCCACTACCAAAACCTGCCTTACGAAAAACAACAGCTCGCCAAAGCAGACATTCTGCGTGACCAACTTCAACGCATCGGCAAAATAGAGAACCCCATTGTTCAACCGACAGTTGCCTCACCCGAGCAATGGAACTACCGCAATCACGTCCAATTCCATCTCACTGACGATGGCAAGGTTGGTTTCATCAACGCCAGAGGCAATGCAACCTTGCCCATTGAAGAATGTCACCTTCCCGAACCCACCATCGACGCCTTCCGCAACGACCTGCAATTCGAGTCGCGCATGAATCTCGAACGCGTCTCCCTTCGCTCCGGTACAGACGATGACATCATGCTCATTCTCGAATCTGAAACCAAAGAGACGCCCGAACTCGAGATCGAAGCCGATATCTCCATCGTCCACATCTACGAAGATCATCCCGTCGTTATCGCCGGCAGCAACGCACTTACCATTCAAATCCTTGGCAAAGATTTCCACGTCTCCGCGCCATCCTTCTTCCAAGTCAACACCCCAATGGCAGAGAAAATGGTGCAGCATCTTCAAGCTCAACTTCCAACTCCCGATTCCCAATTTACGCTCATTGACCTCTACTGCGGCGTCGGTTTATTCAGCAAATTCTTTGCCAGCAAATACGCCAAAGTCATCGGCATCGAATCTGCCCCATCTTCCTGTGAAGACTTTGCCATCAACCTCGACGAATTCGACAACGTCGAACTCTATGAAGGTGCTGCCGAAGAAATACTGCCCGCCCTCGCCCCGCAACTGACCGAACCCATTCACATGATCGTTGACCCGCCCCGCGCTGGCATAGATAAATTCGCTATCGACGCGATCCTCCAGATCAACCCGCAGGTCATCGCCTACGTTTCCTGCGACCCATCTACCCTCGCACGCGACGCGGCACGACTTATCAAAGG